>JAIUMT010000319.1 GCA_022565415.1 Balneolales bacterium
TTGAATTCTGAGGGAGTCTCCATCCGGCTCATCGTCCGCACAGATAATTCTGTGTTAAAACCCTCAATTCGTCCGCTTGGGAGCTCGATGTTTTCACGATCAATGGCCTGACGCACATCAAGAGGTGGAAGTCCAAAAGCGGCTAGTTTACCCGGATCCATCCACAAGCGCATGGAATACCTTTTTTCGCCCCAAATTCGCACTTCTGAAACCCCGGGAATGGTCTGAACTCGCTCTCGAATTAGCGTATTGGCAATATCCGACACTTCTAGTTCATTTCGGATATTGCTACTCACGTTCAGAAACACAATCGGACTCGAATCGGCATCGGCCTTTGTTACAGTCGGATTGTCTACATCGGGTGGAAGCAATCGGGCGGCACGGGAAACACGATCTCGCACGTCATTTGCAGCGGCTTCAAGGTCGACATCGAGTCCGAATTCCACGGTAATCGTCGAGCGACCTTCCCTGCTCACAGAAGTTAATGTCCTGATTCCGGCAATCCCATTGATGGATTCTTCGAGCGGTTCGGTAATCTGAGACTCAATTACATCCGCGTTAGCGCCAACATAATTCGTAGCAACTGTAATAAAGGGCGGGTCTACGGCTGGGTACTCGCGAACACCTAGGTAATTGTACCCGATAACACCGAAAAGCACGATCACGATCGACATTACCGTGGCTAAAACTGGTCGACGAATACTCAGGGATGATAAAGACATAGTGTTCTCCTGATTAATCTACCTGTGAGAATCGAATAGGCAAATCGCCCCTCAATTGCAAAATTCCCGTTGTTAGCACGGTGTCGCCGGGCGAAAGTCCGTTTGTAATTTGCACCCTGGTTTCGGTTCGAACTCCAGTCGATACTGATACTCTGTGCGCTTTTCCATCACGCGAAACAAATAAACTATGTCCGCCGAGTTCTGGTATAACCGCTTCGGATGGAATCAGTATTGCGTCGGAGATGTCGCGAAGTTCGAGCTGAATTTCAACAAAGGCTCCGGGAATGATTAACTGATTAGGGTTTGCCGCGTGAGCGCGCAATTGCAATGTTCGTGTAGCAGCGTCAATTCTGGGTTCAATGGCGATAATGCGACCGTCGTATGTTTCGTCGGAGCCCTGACGTGTAAACCGAATTCTGTCTGCGACTCTGATTCTGCCAGTGTATCGCTCAGGAATGGAAAAATCTACACGAACGCGAGAGTAATCTTGCAACGAAGCGATTACGTCGCTGGGGGTTATATAACTACCCGGACTCACATTCCTCAACCCAATAACACCATCAAACGGAGCCAAAAGTTCCGTCTTATCGATTCGGGCTTGAATCAGATCAATTTCAGCTTGTAACGTTTTCACCTGATTCAACGCCACTTCATAATCTTCCTCAGCGATTGCTCTGTTCTGCAACAGGGCCTGCTGACGAGTCTCCCTGATTTGAGCCAATTCCAACTGCAGATTCGCTCTGAGAAGCTCGGCTTGCAAATCGGCGTCGTTTATCTTAACCAAAACATCGCCTTTCGATACACTTGTGCCTTCGCGAATATTTAGTTCAGTAATTCGTCCCGAAATTTCGGGCCTCAGCCAGACTTCTTCGCTGGCGATAATACTGCCTGTGGTAAGAATGCGTTCGCTAAAAGATTCAGGCTTTGCAACAACTCCGCGTACAGATAATCTGCCATCTCTAGTTTGTTGAGTGGTCGTTGGGATAGACCCTTCCGAGGAGTCATCAGTGTTAACGATTAAATTCCTGACAAAAAATGCGACAATAAGAACTGCCGGAATGAGCAGGTATAAGAGTGTTTTAGTGCTTTTCTTCATGTATAATGAGCTACGGGAGTTTGTTTAAACAAAGAACGCTGTTTTACACCAAATTTGTTTCTTGGATTATGTAAAATAATGGCAAAGAACTGCAAAATCCTTACCTACTCGAGAACAATTATGATGCCAGCTATGCAAATCCCATAAGAAAGCTACTGCAAAATCCTTACCTACTCGACAACAACCCGGGGTATATCTGAGGGCAAACGGACGAGTGTTTCGTAGTTAAGGTTCTGAGAAAGCTCACTAAATGATGAAACCGATATGGTTTGACCTTCCTGGTCGCCAATAATCACAACTTCATCGCCTCGTTGAACATAGGGTACTTCCGTTACGTCAATCAACATCATATTCATATTGATGACACCGACCACTGAGGTTCGTTGTCCGCCAACTATCACCCTCCCTAAGTTGCTCAAATTACGGCTGAATCCATGCGAATAACCCACAGGCACAGTTGCAACACGCGTCGGAATTCCGGCCAGGTAGCTTGTCCCATAACCGATAAATTCGCCTGCGGCAACTTCTTTAATGCTCATTACTTTGCTTGTCCAGCTCAATACACGTTTCAGTGGATCTGACTCACCCGGTTTTTTAAGGTAATGATGCATATAGGTTTCGCGACTTGGCCAATATCCATACTGAGCGATTCCAATTCGAGCCATGTCTAAAATGGTTTCAGGATACGAAAATGCGGCTGCTGAACACGCTGTATGCAACTTTTTCGGATTTAATCCAAGTTCACGCACTTCTTCGACTGCAGAACGATATCGTTTAATTTGGCGCTTAACCCTCAAATAATTTCCTATACTCTCAGCGCCAGCGTAATGTGTCGATAATCCCTCAAGCTGCCAATCGCCCGGATACTTTTTAAGTATATCACTCACAAGTGGAAGTTGCTTTTTCTCAACCCCAGTTCGGTTCATACCTGTCTCCAACTCCAAATGGAACCGGGCTTTTTTACCGATTTTATGTGCCGTTTCAAGCAATATTTGTAGCCTTTCCAGCTCAAAAACAGTGATTTCAACATCGTTTTCCACAGCCCAACCCAACGCTTCATCTGGAATGCTTCCCATAATCATTACATCCGACTTGTCAGACACGCACTTCTTAACCTGCCAAGCTTCATCAGCGCTGAAAACTGAAAAGTGGTCGACTCCGAACTGCTCGGCCAGAGGCACAAAAACGCTAATATCATGGCCGTATGCATTACCCTTTACAACAGACGACAAGCGTGAATTTTTCCCGATTTTACTTTTGATGAAATCGAGGTTATGCTTCAATGCAGATTTCGAAATCTGAATTTGTGAAGCAGCAAATGAGGCTCTGAAATCGTTCATGAATGATAATGGCGAATAATTATGTCGTATAGGTTGATTCCGGCAGGAATTAGGTCATCCGGAAAATCATAGTTTGATGCGTGCAGTGCAGGCAAATCCTTTCCCACACCTAAGCCCAGAAAAAGTGACAGCGCAACGGATGTAAACCGTCCAAAATCTTCGGAATAACTAAATGGATGCTCCAAACTCTTGGTTTCAATCCCTGCATCTTTACAAATTTGTACGAAGATATCAACCATTTCTTCGTCGTTCATTGTTGCTTCGAAATGTTCGTGTAGGGTAACTTCGACTTGAAGATCTTCAGACTTAGCTACTTTAACGGCTTTATCCGTTAAGGATTGCACCATTTCTTCAAGCGTTTCGGTAGTATATGCCCGAATAGTCAGCCACAAATCGCCTTTTCCCGGCGAAGTTCCGAAGTGTGGTCCGCCCGTTTTTAGTCCGACAAGCGTAACTTTAGATCGATTATGGAGTTTCATACCTACTGATGGCATCATCAAGGCTTCATCTGCCATCCGCTTTAAAAATGACCACGGACTATTACCCGATTCGGGTTCTGCAGCGTGCGATGTTCGTCCGGAAACGCGAATATGCATTCCGGTCGAAGCCACGAGCATGGTTCCCTTTCTGACCAAAACAGTTCCAGCAGCTTCATCCGGAATTCCATGTAACGCAACAAA
>JAIUMT010000320.1 GCA_022565415.1 Balneolales bacterium
GGGTGCTGGCCACAGGCGACGAAAAAAGCCTCCATCCGCCCGGAGTATCTGTCGCTGGAATGTCGATGGTGCGCAGTGCGCGAAATTGTCCGCCGTTGTAGTTCTGACTACTCGCCGCGATGCTGGCACCCGATGGAATAATGAAATCGCCAGCGTCTAGGTTCAGGTTTCCGTTAACCTGGATATTGGAAGTAAGCTCAACGTGATTTGCGTTGTTGATGGTTAGGTTGTTGACTTCGGATGGGAGCGCTGATCCGGTGATTTGGGTGACATCGCCGTTGTACGTGTAGTTTGCTCCGGAGCTGAAGATGCTATCGGAGGTTTGCACGTTTCCGGCGAGGCAGGTAGCTGCGATTCCACCGGGTGACCCGATGGAGATGGATCCGCCGGATTGCACCGTGAAGAGACCGTTTCCGGTGATGACTTTGTTGGCCAGAATGAGGTTTCCGTCTTGATTAACGGTTAGGATGCCGGTGTCGTTGACGGTGATGCTGGCAAGTGGTGCAAGCGTTAGGTTTGAGTTAACTGTGATGGTGTTGCTGTTGCCGATGATGACTTGGTCGCCGGATTGGGAGGGCACGCGGGGTGCGGTGGCTCCGGTGTGGGATTCGAGTGACCAGCTAGAGGTTGTGGACCAGTTTCCGTTGCTGCGGCTGTAGAAAATGGGTGGGGGTGCGACTCCGAATCGTTTGACGTGGGGCACGTTGGTGGTTTCTCCGGCTAGATTCGTTACGTTTTGGACGTGAAGAAAGTAGTCGGTTGCCTCCGCAATAGTGGTTTGCGTGAGTGAAATTGCGACGATATGGGTATCGATAAGCACCGGATTTACAGTGACTTGGTCGATAACGGAAGAACCACCGGGGATTCCTGAACGCACAGTGTAATTTCCAGCTGTTTGTGCTGGTCCGGGTGTAAGAGCCATGTTGAACCGGACTGTGATGTTGGTGTCGTCGATTATATTGATCGCAATGATGTAGGGTCGGATTACATCAACCTGAGGTTCACCAATAACATCGCCCACTACGTTTAGGGTTGTTCCGTTTTCATTGACGTATGAACCGTTCTCGTCGACTTCCATATTATTTAGGACCAATACGTTCTGTAATGAGGTCACATCCGCGCCCTCTTCCACTTCCAGATTATAGAAAACGATGTCGGAATTTGAGCCGGTTATGACTTGAGATCCGTCGCCGGCAAAAACGAAGGTGCTTGTTCCAGAGTCGAAGGTGCCTGAATTCTCGAAAGTTTCGCCTTCGAATACGATATAGCTGGATCCGGCGTTGATGGTTCCGCCACTGTTTGCGATGGTAACGTTGCCGCCGAAGTTGATATCGGCGTCGCCGGCGTTCATTGTACCTGTGTTGGTAAACGTAGCATCACCTTTGATATCGAGAGATCCGTCACCAAGGTTAAAAGTACCATTCGATTGAAACGTACCATCACCCAAAATTGTAACTTTACCTTTACATGTAACTTCAAGTGTGGCGGTATTGCTTAAAGTGGCGTCTTTCATATAGGTAAGATCACCATTGCGCACCGATGTAATCGCGTCGCCTTGGGAATTCGTCGATTCATGATAGACAACTACAGCGTCTCCAACAAAGAATCTACCGTTATTTTCAACTGTTGAAGGAATGAAGAAATCGACAGAGCCATTATTTGTAGGTGCCGGTTTTGTTGTCCCTGCTGGACAAACTGGTGAAGGAGATGAACTAGAGCTGTACGGATCCATGTAAAATCGTCCGCCACTTCGAATGGTAACTCGATGCTGATTGTTGTTTAGATTTCCATCAAATGTAAAGTTTCCCTCTCCCCCGTTTAGGTTACCCTCAATATTTGTAGCACCTGTTATCGCAATATTTCCTGTAGTAACATTGAAATTTTTGCTCGTGTTTAGAAGAAACCCATTCCCCAGAATTACACTTCCGTTGTCAACATTTACTTCACCGTTAACCTGTAATCGGGCGTTTGGTGAATTCAGTACACCACCGTTGGTAACATTTATGACGACATTGGTATAGCCCATATTGATGCGACGCTGACCACCTCCGTCGCCGTCGAACTGTAATGTTCCCCCATCGAGATTTAGCTGAGCCTGATTGTTCATGTCAAAACGATCGGATATCGTTAACGTAGCCCCGTTGCTAACGGTTAATGTTCCACCGCTAGACCAAACACTCAGGTTAATTCTGTTTACCGTAACGTTTTGAGTGATAACCGGGTAAGGATTCGATCCTTGAGGGCGAATTTCTACGGTTGCATTTGCTGCGGGAACCGCATTCCCAGACCAGTTAGAAGCCACATGCCAAGAGTTATTAGTACCACCAACCCAGGTTTGAGCGCTGAGTTCAGGGGCTAAGAATAACAATAGCACAAGTCCTGTTACGAAGCAGGAGATTCTTAAAAGGATTGTATGTGAGTGTTTTTTACTCAATGTGTTGATGCTGGCAGTATTCAGGTCGTTTAGCCATGTCTAATTTACTGTCATTAAAATACATAGATGATAAGCTATGCAACATTATAAGGGCTTAACATGTTGTGCAGAGATGCCATTATCAAGCAGAAAACAGTACTCTTGACCAGAATTGACGTTAGAAAGGCTTAACACTTCGTGAAATTAATCCCATTTGACAGGATATACGAGAGCGCTTACTGTCTGAAATAAAGTAGTTAGACATAAAAAATCCCGGGTCACTGTCAGCAAGCCGGGATTAGAGAATGAACCACTTAATAGATTCAAAATCAGCAATAACCATCAATCAACTTAACATATTCGACAACAAAACAGATATTGATCAACGTCTCGAATTAGTTATAAACAGCGCTTATAAGGTAGCTTCCTTGAAGGCTGCGGCCGTTCACACTTGACTCACTTTCAATCATTCCTTCAATCCAAATCGATGTTCGACCTTGTGTAGAATTTCCAGCTGACTTAAGCTGAACACTTTGTTGATGGTTGGTAATTTGTGTTACAGAATTATCAATCTTAACTGATGGTCTGAAAATTACGCTGTTCCCTTCGTCATCAGACAAATACTCTGGAGAGGTTATTGTAATACTGACTTCAGCATCGGATGTGCCGGTAATTACGAACTCACCCATTTCAGAAGATCGGGCGACATATCCGGAATCGAGCAATTCTGATTGTGAAAATCGAAGCTCGCTGGCAGAGTACAAAGAAGAAGATTCAACGACATTGGCTCGAATCGTCATTGATGCGACCGCAGTTCTTTGGGCCAATACATCGTTGGTGAGAGTAGAGAAAACTACTAGAGTTGCCATGATGAGTAAAGATTTTAGAGTGGTTTTCATTCTGTGCCTCTGATTAGAGTCGAGCAAAATCGTTCATTAAGATTCTTTAATAAATAATACCCTAAAATAGCGCCATCTCCAAATTTATATTAATATATCTTAATATTTAAACAGGCGCAGACATCGCTTTTTTAGCGATTAGAGGCGCTAATTATTGTATAATCGTGACTAAGGCTACATTTTGAGCCGTTTATTTTATTAAAATTTTTTAATAATAGATACAAAGCAGCACGTCTTCTTGCAGTAATTAATTAAGATATACTAATACTTGGTGGGCGAATTTCTAATATTTCTTGCATAGAAGAGTGCCATCATGCATCCAAATTCATGATACCAGCTATATGGCATAAATAAATACCGTTAGGACACGGTTGTAGTTACGGCAGTACACGTTTAGTCTTTCCGAGATACTAGACCAAGCAATACTGTATACTATTTCCTTTAGCCCCTACCAGGGACACATTGAAATGTATGATCGAATCACAACCACATGAGGCCAGGTTGAATATTGCTCAAGACAA
>JAIUMT010000321.1 GCA_022565415.1 Balneolales bacterium
CGTTTGACGACGTTGTATCGCAAGATCATGTCATCAGCACGTTACGCAACGCCATAGCACAGAACCGCATCTCGCATGCCTATCTGTTTTGTGGTCCCAGAGGTGTGGGTAAAACGACCATGGCCCGAGTTGTTGCGCGAATGATCAACGGCGTTGGCATGGATGTGGATGGCGAAGAACTTGGCAGAACGCTGGACATCATTGAAATTGATGCTGCATCTAACAGTGGCGTAGATGACGTACGACAACTTCGGGATGGTGTTCGCGTCCCCCCTCAGAATGGAACCTACAAGGTTTACATTATTGATGAGGTTCACATGCTCAGCAAGCAGGCTTTCAACGCCCTGCTCAAAACCCTGGAAGAACCGCCCGAGTATGTGAAATTCATTTTCGCGACGACCGAGCCGCACAAAGTTTTACCAACGGTTCTCTCCCGATGTCAGCGGTTTGATTTTCGTCGGATTAAAGTAAGTGAAATTGTCGATCGCCTCCGATTTATCTGCTCCGAAGAAGGCATTACCATCGACGATGCATCATTGCATGTTATTGCCCGCAAAGCCGATGGCGCGCTTCGGGATGCGCTTAGTATTATGGATCAGGCCATCGCGTTCTGCGGCACGAATATAGATCACGAGGCGTTGCTCGATGCCCTCAACGTCGTCAGCACCGACCGCCTTTTTGAAATCATCGATTGTGCCCATCAAAAAGATGCGCGCCGGGCGATGGAAATCATCGACAAACTGCTCTTCGAAGGGCACGACATCCAGGAATTCCTCAACTCCCTCACCGAGCAGCTTCGGAACTTGTATCTGGCTCAGGATGCCGGCAGCATTCGCCTCATCGAGGCCACAGACGACGAAAAAGACCGCCTCAAACGCACCGCTTCCAACTTCTCCGAGCAGGACCTCCTCCGCATGCTGCACATGATTAGCGAGGCTCAGTTTAAACTTCGAGACGCCCAGCCGCCGCGAATCCAGCTCGAAATTACGATGCTCAGGATGGTCACCATGGACCGCTCCGAAGGACTTCAACAGTTGCTATCTGAGATACGCGACCTTAAAAAAAAACTCCATGAGTCAGGGTCCGAAGGCGTAAACGGCTCCGATTCTTCGTTTTCTGAGGCGAGCGTTGCTTCGAAACCTGTGGTGAAGGGCAATTCTGATTCCCCCGGCAAGTCCGCTTCTTCAAATTCCCATTCCGGGCCTGCAAAAGCGCCGAGTAACGGATCGCGTTCTGAGAATTCAATGGCTAGTTCTGCTGTAGCGCCGAATTACGGATCGTCTGCAACGCCAACAAACTTGGGCGCGCCAGACAAAATATCTCAAGCGAAAGATCTTGATGGCGCGAAAACCACTAGTGCAGTTCAAGCAAAGACAACCGAGTCAGATAGCGATTCAACACCACCTGTTTCGAACTCAAACTCTCAGGCAGAATCCAACGCTCCCGCTCCGAACAAATCTCGAAGTGCAGGCGCAAACTCGGCCTCCGCCGTTAATGAACCGACTAGTTCGAACGGCACCAGCGATTTACTCAACAATATTCTGGGCAAGTCAGCTATCAAACGAAAGGGTGAACCTCAGCCCAAAACCAAAGCATTTACCCGTAGCGGAGTTCAAGGTCAGCCCTCAGTTAGCGATTTGCTCAATAAGTCCGCCACGTCCAAGCCGAAGAATGAGGAGGCCGAAGAACCACCTCAAACCGGAAACGGGTTTCCCGAAAACGACCCAACCGACGATTACAACGCAACAGAGGACTTTTCCGAGAATAACGACGATTTTATTGAGGTAGACTCGAACCGAACGGTGTTACTTCACGAAATTAAAGAGGCGTGGCCAACCTGGCTCGAACAAGTGAGGCAAGATTGTCCGCAATTGGTTTATTTCAGCCTTGGAAGGGCGACCCTACTCGACATTAAGGAAAAAACGGTGTCAATCGAGTGCCAGGATGAGTTAACCCTCCAAATGATCCGGCAAAACGAACAAAGTTTAACGGCTTGTTTTCAGAAAGTGCTTAAAACATCACTTTACATCAGCGGCGTCGTTCGAAAAAATCAGAAGAATGAGGCAACGAATGATCCGTACGAACAGTTTAAGAAGCTACAGCAGAGCGAACCCAAAGTGCGTATGATTGTGGATATTTTCGGGGCAGAGCTCGAGTATTAGTCCAACGATTATGAAATCATCACGATTTTGACTTCGCAGAAGCAGGCAACCAACGCGGCAGGATGTAAATCCCGGCAAGTTCAATAATACATTGCACCACGCGTTTAGAATATGAGTTGCAGAAAGATTTTATTTATTAACTAACCCGGAGAAATGATATGAATATGGCCGATATGTTTGGCAAAGTGCAGGAAATGCAAAAGAAAATGGAAGAGGCCAAGCAAAGCCTCGGTGAACTTGAAATCTCGGCGGAGGTCGGTGGCGGCATGGTGAAAGTGGTTGCCAACGGAAACCGTGAAGTTCGCAGTATTAAGATCGACAAAGACGTGATTGATCCGAATGATTCGGAAATGCTCGAGGATCTTATCGTGGCCGGTGTGAATAAGGCGCTTACAGAAGCCGACCGGGCTGGAAAAGAGAAAATGGCCGAAATCACGCGTGGTATGATGCCGGGCGGAGGGATTCCTGGCATGGACCTCAGTAAGTTCGGACTCTAAATGCAGCTTACATCCGAAACGCTCGAGAATGCGATCGAGCAATTGGCAAAGTTACCCGGAATGGGAAGGAAAACGGCTCAACGAATGGCTATGCACTTGCTCAAACAAAGCGATAATCAGATTAATGAGCTGGCACAGGCGTTAATCGATCTCAAGACCAAGATCAAGTATTGTACGGTTTGTTTTACGGTTACCGATACCGTTCCGTGTCCGATTTGCAGTTCTGAGAAGCGCAAAACCGGTACAATTTGCGTGGTTGAGGAGCCGAAGGATGTATACATCATCGAGAAAATGAACGAATTCCGGGGGAGGTACCATGTTTTGGGCGGGGTTATCTCTCCGATGGAGAATATTGGTCCGAATGAAATCCGCATCAAGGAATTGATTGCCCGTATTAACGACGAAGATGAAGGTGCGACGGAGCTCATTTTGGCGCTGAATCCCGATGCCGAAGGCGAAGCGACATCCTTCTACATCAACAAAATGGTGAAGCCTTTCGGTGTGAAGGTTACCCGAATCGCGCATGGAATCCCCGTTGGGAGCGAATTGGAGTTTATCGATGAGGCCACATTAAACCGTGCATTTGCCGGACGTGTAAGCTTTTGAGTTCCATCAAAATAGTTTACTTTAGAAAACCCGTTAATTCTAAGAAATCATCTGGAACATGAAATTTCTATCTTTTGTATTTGCGACAACGTTGACTCTAATTTCTGGCACACTTGGTGGCCAACAAGCTTTTGCGTCTGAGGAGACAGGCTTTGAGGCTGGATTTAACAATGGCTTTGGCTCCGGGTCGAGCTCTGCTTCAACGCTTGCTATATTTGATTCTGGGTTGAACCCTGCTTCTAACCTGGGCTCTGAGTCGAATGTGGGAAATAACTTAGTTAACCCTCCGGTTTCTGCTTTTGGACCTGCTATTACCTCTGCATCTGGCTCAAGATCTGCCTCCGCCCCCGCCGAGCCTTGGCAGCAACGCGTTACATACGACATGGACGTCCGGCTTGATGTCGAAACGCACCGAATGGACGGCACCCAAACACTCGTCTATTACAACAACTCCCCCGACACCCTCCATAAAATTTATTACCATCTGTACTTTAATGCGTTTCAGCCCAACAGTATGATGGATGTTCGCTCACGCACGATCAACGACCCAGACGGACGAG
>JAIUMT010000322.1 GCA_022565415.1 Balneolales bacterium
ATCCTATGAAGAACCTGGAGGATGGAGAGGATATGACGTTGATGATCACTATTATCGAAATGAAATAGGTTACACAGGTTGGGGAGAAACCACAGCTAGTTCATCAACTTACCCTACTCTGTCAGCTCACTACCTCGATGGCGTTCTCACTGGCGATACCACGTTTATTCGGACTACCTCAATAGTAATGCCTGATGAACTTCCACGGGAGATTCAGATCAGTGCTTATCCAAATCCATTTAATCCCACCACTACACTCAACTATGAAATCACCGAAGCGGGACATACTATGGTTAAAGTGTTCGATTTGCACGGTCGTGAGGTCGCCACGCTGGTCGACCAGGTACAGACTCCTGGTGCACATCAGTTAGCATTCGATGCACGTTCATTATCGAGCGGGGTCTATTTGGTAGAACTCCAATCCGCCGGACTCCGAACTGTGCAAAAAATCACCCTCATGAAATAGATTTGGGAGGTCCCGCATCTCGCTTCGCTCGTGCGGGACGACGTAAATGTTGGAAGAACCGCATCTCGCTTCGCTCTTGCGGGACTACGGTAGGGGTTATGCTCGTCACCTCATGTTGTCATCGCGCACTTGATGCGCGATCTCATGAATGTGCCTGTAATCGTGACCTTTGAGATCCCGTATCTCGCTTCGCTTGTACGGGATGAACTGTGCTTAAAGTCAAGCAGCAAGCGCTTTATCTTTAGAAAAATGTTCCCCGGAAGTTCCCACCGAATATGCCTGTCGTAATAATTTATGAGCCAGGGCTATTTTAATGACCCGTTCCGGTTTACCGGCCTGCTTCATTCGATCATACATTTGTTTGCAACCCGGATTACACGTTTTTGCCGTCCAGGTACACATGTACAGTAATTTACGCAACCCTGAGCTGCCTATCTTACAGATTGAGCCACGCCCTTTTATACTGCTTCCTGAGGTATAAATACGTGGGCAAATGCCCACGTAGCTTGCTAATTTCCGAGCATCGTCAAACTTCGAGAACCCGTCGGTCAGGCAGATCAACAAAATAGCCGTTTTTGGTCCAACCCCTGGAATACTTGTTACTGCCTCATAACATGATCGGTAATGTGTCAAGATTAATTCCTTTAACCGATCTTCCAGTACATTTAAAGCAGATTTTATGCGATTTATTTGTTCATCGACTACTTCTAAGATAAATAGATCTGTGGCTGGGCTATTGACAAATGCTTCTTTCTGGCCGAGCAACATGGTTCGCTGGCGAATTAAACCTTGGCACAGGCTGATGATCTGCCGCATAGTTTGATTAATGGCTGAAGGTGGAATCCATCTGGTCAAAGGTTGCTCACGGGCATATTCTGCAATTAACTGAGCATCTTTGGCATCGGTTTTGGTCCGATTCAATCGCATTTGACTGTACCGGCGAATGACCAACGGATTTAACACACTAACCGGGATTTTCCGGTCGAATAAAAAACTTGCTAGACCCAAATAATAAGGCCCGGAAGCCTCCATCACAACCCAGGCGTCTTTAGGGAGGCTTTTTGCAAACTCATCCCAACCCTGAACATCGTTTCCATATTGATGGTGGCTGCCAGTCGTGGAGTCAACACCATCAAACCATGATTTCGAAATATCTATTCCAATGTATGTCATAATCATCTATATTTTGGTTGATAAGATGAAGGCTCATGGTCATATCCATCCTACATACAGGCTCTCAGGCCTACTGAACTGTTCTTGATCATGAGGTGGAAGTTGGCAGGTCAATCATCCCGTGCGAGCTCAACGGCTCTATGACGGTCGGCTGGTTACCTGCCCTTCCACAGCCTTCGTTTAAAGTCCTATAATCGGACTTCAAACTGTACAAGACAAACATAGGATGACGGTTAGTGGTAATGCTCGTGCGGGACGACGAATGGGGGTTATGCTCGTCACCTCATGATGTCTTCGCGCACGTGATGCACAACCTCTTCGATTAAGCTCGTCTTCGCGCACGTGATGCACGATCTCCCTATTCGATTCAAAATTTCTTCAGAATTGTTCGATATATTTGTTGCGTAATTTCAACTCCAAAGCTTTATATAGTGCTTGCGGCATAAAGATTTGAGAAATAAGTATCTACTTATGCCGCAACGTTGCACTCAAGTCAGAATTAATTAGTTATGCACCAACACGTATTGTTCGTTACGATACTATTTTTTGTCGGACTCTCGTCAGCAGCGGCCGATACCGGATTCTCAAATACATATCCACAACAATCTGCTAATCCCGACACAACCGAAGTTCGCGATATCTTCAATCCGTTCGAAGACGACCTCCGATTTCCAACATTGCCGTACTATTCCTATCGATCCGGACTCGGACTCACCTCCCCAGACAGCACATTTCGCCTGAACATCCGATTTCGGATGCAAAATCGAGCCACATTAAACCTTCGCGACAATACCGACGACAATATCGAAGCCGTTGTTCGACGTCTCCGCCTCCGTTTCGACGGTTTCGTAGGTGACCCACGATTCCTTTACGCCATCCAGTTGTCATTTTCACCCGGTGATGTTGGCACTATAAATGATGGCGATAATCTGAATGTAGTTCGTGATGCCATGTTTTTCTACCGACCTAACAATCGCATCAATATCGGATTCGGCCAGACCAAACTCCCCGGAAACCGTCAACGACTTAACTCATCAGGTGCCCTCCAGCTCACCGACCGCAGCATCAACAACGCCATGTTTACAATTGATCGAGACTATGGAGTACATTTTTATCTGCTAAATGAATACGAGGATGCATTCTCTTGGAATATCAAAACCGCGATTAGCACAGGTGAAGGGCGAAACTGGACCGCAAGTCCGGGTTTGGGATTGGCATATACTGCACGGTTCGAGTTTATGCCTTTTGGAAATTTATCGGGCGGAGGGATGTTTTTCGAGGGTGATGTGCAGCGTGAGACAACTCCCAAATTGTTAGTAGCTACCACTATTCATCGAAACGAAGATGCTCAGCGTGCACGAGGTCAAACCGGAGTGGTTTTACACGAAAATCGTGACTTAACTTCTGTCTTTGTTGATGCCATGTTCAAGTACCAGGGTTGGGCGGCGATGTGGTCGTACATGATGAGAACGACGGATAATCCGGTGACTACATCCGCATTTGCCACTCCGATTGCGGTCTTTGCGGGACATGGAACCGACTACCAGCTTAGCTACATTTTTCAATCCGATTACGAAATCACAACTCGGTTTTCGCGGCCAAAAAGTAGAAAGCGACATCCGCCTTTACGCGCCCGATCGAAATCAGTATAGTATTGGCTTAACTAAGTATATCTGGGAGCATGCTTTGAAAATCCAGGCTGAAATCACCCGTACGGAGATAAAGCGTTACACGATTTTAGGATCAGAGGATCTGAACGATCATTATATCCGGTTTCAGGTTGAGATAGGGATTTAAGGGGGAGTTGTTCGATGGGGATCCGCATCTCGCTTCACACTTCAGTCTTGGCGCACGATTAGCTTATCATCTGCACTTTGCCGCACTGTCTTCGCGCACGTGATGCGCGATCTCCCAGATAGGGCTGGTATGTAGTGTGAGGAGATCCCGCATCTCGCTTCGCTCGTGCGGGACGACGGTTGAGGGTTATGCTCGTGCGGGACGACGAATGGGGGCTGTGCTCGTGCACCTCATGTTGTCATCGCACACTTGATGTGCGATCTCTCAGATAGGGCTGGTATGTAGTGTGAGGAGATCCCGCATCTCGCTTCGCTCGTGCGGGACGACGGTTGAGGGTTATGCTCGTGCGGGACGACGAATGG
>JAIUMT010000323.1 GCA_022565415.1 Balneolales bacterium
CTGATCGAATCTACCAATAACATGAACCCTGGCACTTCCTCCCATGGTTCTGCGTGCTAGTGACTGCCCCATGATTACCCCGAGCTGAATTACGTGATTACATCCTGCTAGCTTCAAGATATCAACTGAATCTGCACTGTTTGCCACACTCACAATCGGTATGTACGATGAAATCTCTCTGGCCGTAAATGCAATGTTGGTGTTTATCATGTCATTTGAGGTCGCAACTAGCATTGAAGCTTGCTTAAGTCGTGCTCTCTCGTAGGTTTTAGGGTCGTCTAATTCTCCGAGCATCACGTTAATTCCCAACTCGTTGAGCGTAAGTGCCTCAGAAAGTTCGCTTACAATTACATAATAATTATACCCGTAATCCTTAAGTTTTTGGATGAGGGTTTTAGTAACCGAGTCGTAGTTCGTAATGAGAACATGCCCTCTGATAGATGAAGGTAGTTCGGTCGGAGCTTTGCTTCTGTTTTGAGCCTCCAGCCAGGGCGCATAGAAGAATTGGATGAAGGTGAACGGTAAGAGCACCAATAGGAAAACAATACCCGACATCAAAACTACAATTGAGAAGAGCCGTCCGACGTCGGAAGTGAAGGTGATATCGCCCAAACCTAGGGTCGACATTATGGTTAGAGTCCAGTAAAAGCCAGTTACCCAAGAAAATTCTTTTCCCTCATAGCTCATCAATAAATGAAATATCAGGGAGTAGGCAACAACAATTAACCCAAGAATGAAGACAAACTTAAAAAGTCGACCGATGTTTGTTTTCGCTTTTCTGTTTTGAAGAAAGAACGTTAGCTGAGAAGCAAAGAACTTCATTTAAATGCGTATTTGGAGTAAACTGATGTTATTATAAACAACACTCAAATTACTGTAATAGAACCGAAGAAAAAAAACAGATATTTTTAGGAAGTGAGTTTCGTAATAGTTTTTTTTCGCTATAGGTAAAGTCAAGTAAAAGCTTTAGGCGTTGATTTTACAGCAGTTTTAAAAGTTAATCCTTACCTTTGCGATATTAATTTAATTTCTAACTATATAAAACAGGAAAACATTTTGTCTACTGTAAAAAACACCGACACTGTTCGTGTACATTATACCGGAACTACTGATGATGGCGTAACTTTTGACAGCTCACGCGAGCGTGATGAACCTCTTGAGTTCACTATGGGTCAGGGACAACTAATTCCAGGCTTCGAGAAAGCTGTAGAAGGCATGAGCGTTGGCGATACAGCCAAGGTGAACATACCTGCAGAGGAAGCCTACGGCCCGGTCCGTGAAGATATGGTTGTTGAGGTTGAGCGTGCGCGCTTCCCTGAAGACATCACCCCAGAGATTGGTCAGCAATTGCAGATTCAACAGCCAAATGGTCAGCCAATGCCCGTAGTTGTGAAAGCTGTGAATGACACTCAGGTAACGTTGGATGCAAATCATCCACTTGCCGGACAAGCTCTCACGTTCGACATCGAACTCGTTGAAATCAAATAACGATTTTCAATTGTTATTAAATGAAAAAAGGCTGCTTTGTTACCAAAGCAGCCTTTTCTTTTATCGGGATAATTTGAAAGGTCGGGAGGTTTCATAATACCTATTGTGAAACCTGTTCAATGCTATGCCGTTTTATATCCCGTTACTTTTCAGTTAGTGCAGTAATTCCGGGCAATTCTTTTCCTTCCAGGTATTCCAAACTCGCCCCACCACCGGTCGAAACGTGCGTCACTTCGTTTTCAAGTCCGGCTTCTTTAATGGCTGCAGCCGAATCACCACCACCAATTATAGAAATAGTGCCTTTTGCTGTCGCGTTGGCCAAAGCCTTGGCAACTGAAAACGTACCGTTGCTGAAATTACTCATTTCAAAAACGCCCATCGGACCATTCCAAATAACAGTTCCAGCTTCTTTAATGGTATTGGAGAACTGCTCTACCGATTTCGGACCAATATCGAGCGCCATCCATCCATCTTCAATGCCTTTTTCGTCTACAATTTTGTGCTCTGTGTCGTTGCTAAACTCTTTTGCAACCACAGAATCGGTCGGAAGCAACAAGTTCACACCTTTTGACGCAGCTTTCTCCATCAGCTCACCAGCCAATTTAATACGGTCTTCCTCAACAATTGAGTTTCCAACCGGAATACCTTTGGCTTTGTAGAATGTGTAGGTCATTCCTCCGCCGACAATAATGGTATCGACTTTATCGATGAGGTTTTCGATTACCGGGATCTTGTCTGACACTTTTGCCCCACCTAGTACGGCTACAAACGGTCGTTTCGGTGAATTCACACTCTCGCTGAGGTAGCGAATTTCTTTTTCGAGGAGGTATCCGGCAGCTGCTGGTTGCAAAAACTCGGTGATTCCGGCTACAGAACTATGCGCGCGGTGCGAACTTCCGAATGCATCGTTTACAAACATATCTCCCAACGAAGCAAGTGCTTTAGAAAAGTCAGTGTCGTTTTTGGTCTCGCCTTTGTGGAAACGAACATTCTCGAGTAGGACGATCTCACCGGATTTCGCTTTGGCAATTACCGATTCAGCTGCTTCTCCGATGCAATCTTCTGCAAAATGAACTGGAACATCAACCTTGGTTGACAGATAATCGGCCACGATTTTCAGGGAGAATTCTTTGTCGTCGGCGCTTTTCGGTCGACCAAAGTGACTTAGCAAAATCACCATCCCACCGCGATCGGTCACATATTTAATACTTTTAAGAGCGGCAACGATGCGGTTATCATCGGTAATAACGCCATTCTGAACGGGCACGTTGAAATCAACCCTCATAACAACTTTTTTACCCTTTACATCCAAATCTTCAATAGTCAGCTTAGCCATAATAGTTTTATTTTTTAGTAATAATTTCAGGAATAAATACAACTGTAAAGATACCAAAATGTAGGCAGATTTTCAGATTGAACTACCATCGGTGTAATTGAGTTTATACGAGTTGTATCAAACTACCTGCGAACATAGAAGTACCTTAAAAGGCTATATTATCGCTATCTTTGGGGTAAATTTTAAGCAAACCGAACTCGTACATGAAATCCGTTTATCTCGATAATGCAGCTACTACCCCGTTAGATTCACGGGTTTTGCAAGCTATGATGCCCTATTTATCGGATGATTACGCCAATGCCAACTCCCCCCATCACTTGGGTCGGCGCACGCATGTCGCCGTTGAGGAAGCCCGCGAGACCATCGCTCGGTCGATCGGAGCAGAACCGGCCGAAATCATTTTCACAAGCGGTGGTACAGAGAGCAATAATGCGGCGATAAAAGGAAGCTTCAAAACGAACGCCAAAACGCGTATTATAACCTCGAAAGTAGAGCATCACGCCGTGCTTCATCCCTTGCAACTGGATGTTTCTGAAGACGTTACTGCTACATTTTTAGATGTTAATTCGGATGGAGTTGTTACCGCAGAACAGGTTGAGTCGGCCATAACTCCCCATACCCGACTGGTCTCGTTGATGCACGGAAACAATGAAATCAGTTCGCTGAATCCGATTCGTGAAATTGCCGGGATTTGCGCTAAAAACAACATCCTTTTTCACTCCGATACGGTGCAAACGGTGGGAAAAATTCCGGTGGATGTGAACGATCTCGGGGTAGATTTCCTCAGCATAAGTGCCCACAAACTATACGGACCCAAAGGCGTCGGAGCATTATACGTGCGCAATGGCTAAGATTGGCATCCCTGGATGCACGGCGGCTCTCAGGAGCGTAAACGTCGGGGCGGAACGCTGAATGTGCCCGGTATTATCGGTCTGGCGGAGGCATTGAGGC
>JAIUMT010000324.1 GCA_022565415.1 Balneolales bacterium
ATCCCAAGCTGGTCGAGAAAGTGAAACGATACTGTGAGCTGCAAGGACTCTTCCGAACAGCCGACACGCCCGATCCCGAGTTCAGCGACATCCTCCATCTTGACTTAAGCACCGTTGAGCCATCCCTGGCCGGACCAAAACGTCCGCAGGATCGCATCACCCTCAAGCAGATGAAAGAATCGTTCAACAAAGCCCTTGTAACCCTCGAGCCAACCCAGGGATTCGCCCTTTCCCAGGAAAAACTGGCCAACAAAGGGGTTTACAAAAACGGCACAACCATCGATATGAAACATGGTGATGTGGTTATTGCCGCCATCACAAGTTGTACGAATACCTCCAACCCATCGGTAATGCTTGCTGCCGGAATCGTAGCCAAAAAAGCGGTAGAAAAAGGCCTGACGGTGAAGCCGTATGAAAACATCGCTGGCTCCGGGGTCGCGCGTGGTTACCGATTATCTGGCTGAGGCCGACCTAACCCAATATCTGGACAAACTCGTATTCAACCTGGTCGGATACGGCTGTACCACCTGTATCGGAAATTCCGGTCCGTTGCCAGCCCCTGTAGACAAGGCCATTGCGGAGGGAGACCTCATCGTCGCCGGAGTATTATCGGGCAACCGGAACTTCGAAGGACGAATTCATCAGAATGTGAAAGCCAACTACCTCGCGTCACCGCCATTGGTTGTAGCCTATGCGCTAGCTGGAACGGTTGACATTGATTTAGTTAACGATCCGATCGGAAAAGATTCCAACGGGGCTGATGTATACCTTCGCGATATCTGGCCGAGCAACGACGAAATCTTCGAGCATCTCGACAATGCGGTTCGTCCGGACTTGTTCCACAAAAACTACGACGGAATTGCTGACTCGAATGAAGAATGGAATGCGATTCCGGTAACAGGCGGCGAGTTGTTCGACTGGAAAGACGATTCCACGTACATACAATTGCCACCGTTTTTTGAAGACATGTCGGCCGAGCCGAGTGATATCGAGTCGATTCATAACGCACGCGTATTGGTAAAAGTGGGCGATTCTATCACCACTGACCATATTTCGCCAGCGGGGAACATCAAACGGGAAACTCCTGCCGGACAGTACTTGGTCGACAACGGAGTAAACGAAATCGATTTCAACTCGTATGGATCGCGTAGGGGTAACGACCGGGTGATGACCCGCGGAACCTTCGCCAACGTTCGTATGCGAAATCAGCTTGCTCCCGGTACGGAAGGTGGTTACACCAAATACCTGCCAACAGGCGAAGTTTCGAGTATTTACGATGCTTCCATGAAATATCAGGCTTCCGGAACACCGTTGGGCGTTCTGGCCGGAAAAGAATACGGAACCGGTTCATCGCGCGACTGGGCGGCCAAGGGGACAAACCTCCTCGGCGTGAAAGTCGTTATAGCCGAATCGTTTGAGCGAATTCACCGAAGTAACTTGGTTGGAATGGGTGTTTTGCCGTTGCAATATCAGCAAGGCGAGTCGGCAGACACACTGGATCTGGATGGAACGGAAGAATTCAGCATCGAGTTATCCAATGACATGAAGCCGAAACAGCAATTCGAAGTGGTTGCCAAGAAAGCCGATGGCACAGTGAAGAAATTTACTACCATCAGCCGTATTGACACCCAAGTCGAAATTGATTATTATCGCAATGGCGGTATACTTCAGACCGTCCTCAGAGGTTTTCTGAGAGACAAATAAACCTACAACTAATGAAGACGTAAGCCTTCACTACTTGCACTTAAAAGCCCGACTGTGAATTTAATCGCAGCGGGCTTTTTTTATGGTCGGAGGTGAACTTTGCCTTAGTAAACGAATTTATTTACAGGCTTGACAGATCGTTTTAGATTGTGACTTCTGTGGTTTAAAACAAACATTGCTCTTGGTTGGAGGGGGACTTTGCTACACCGCCAAAGCCAGCTTTTCGGATATAAACTCATTCAAGCTTTTCCCTTCCTTCTTGGCCTGAATATATACTTTGCGATGAACCTCAGAAGGGAGGCGAAGCATCAAACGACCGCTGAAAGGTTTGTCGGGCTCTTCATTTCGTTGTTTACAAAAAGCCAGATAATCTTCTACTGAGTCGTGAAGCGCTTGCTCAAGTTCCTCCACGCTTTTGCCTTGAAACGTAATCACGTCGCGCAGATCCATTACTTCGCCGTGGAAAAGTCCCGCTTCTTCGTCAAATTCAATCTTTCCGTGGTAACCTTTGTATTTTAGCATAACTTTTTAGAACTTAAATTCATAGTGTCAAAATATGACACTATTTCTTGGAATGCAATTCTTTGGACAAGCTTTTATGGTTTTCATTCAAATTCCACCCAAAAAAAACGCCCCGAAGGTTTCCCCACGGAGCGTAATAAAAACGACCAGCGATCGGTTACAATCCGACTTCAGCGTCTGGCGTGTCAAGTCCGCGACGTCGCAATAGCGCGTCAACTGTCGGCTCCTGACCACGGAAATTCTTGTAAATTTCCATCGGCTCCAGGCTTCCGCCCTGAGACAACACCGTTTCGCGATAACGAAGACCAACATCAAGACTCAATCCGCCCTGCTCCTGAACATACGCATACGCATCGGCAGCGAGGATTTCACTCCAGATATACGCATAGTAGTTCGCAGAATATCCACCGGGCCAGATGTGATTGAAAATCGTGGTGGTGTAGCGAGGAGGAACAAATTCCCAATCCATTCCGTACTTGGCCAACGCCTGCTTCTCAAATGACTCTGCTTCTGTAGGAACATTCTCTGGAGTGAGCATGTGCCATTCCAAATCGAGCAGCGAAGCCGCGACATACTCGTAAGTATCGAAGCCCTGATTGAATCCCTGGGCCGCAATTACACGATCGAGTAGCTCGCGCGGTAACAACTCGCCGGTCTCGTAATGACGGGCGTAGTTGGCAAGAACTTCCGGATGAATTGCCCAATCTTCTTCGAAGGTGGATGGAAACTCAACAAAATCACGTGGTGTTGCGGTACCGGCAATCGACGGATAGGTTACATCCGAAAACATTCCGTGCACGCCATGACCCATTTCGTGGAATAACGTTACCACATTTCGGAAACTGACCAATGTCGGCTCGCCTTCAGCTGGTTCAGGGATATTCAACACGTTCACAACGACGGGTTTCGTGTCGAGAAGGTGCGACTGACCAACATAGGAACTCATCCAGGCGCCGCCTCGTTTCGAGTCACGCGCGTAGAAATCGCCATAAAACAGGGCGATTTGCTCACCATTTTGGTCGAAAACATCCCAAACCCGAACCGATTCGTGGTACACCGGGAGGTCGAAACGCTCTTCAAACGAAATCCCGTACAAACGGGTCATCGTGAAGAAAACGCCGTTGTTAAGCACACTTTCGAGCTCGAAATACGGCTTCACTTCGTTGTCGTCGATGTCATACAGCTTCTCGCGCACCAACTCAGCGTAATATTCCCAATCCCAGGCTTTCAGCTCGTGATCTTCGCCCATTTCCTGAATCATTTCACGAATCTGGTTAGCCTCGTTGAAGGTGTTGGCCTGAATAGCCGGAATCATGCCGGTAAGCATTTCGAGGACGTTATCAGGCGTTTCGGCCATGTTTGGCTCGATGGCGAACTCCGCGAAGTTGTTGTAGCCCATTATCTGAGCGCGTTCAGCCCGGAGAGCGGCGATTTCGAGTACGATCGGACGCACGTCGATAGCACCATCTTTTCCAAGTCCGCGATAAAACGACGCCTCGTACACACGCTGACGCACGTCACG
>JAIUMT010000325.1 GCA_022565415.1 Balneolales bacterium
CCGAATCTGGATATCCCGGTCTGCACATCGTTCACCGTCTCGATTCGGTAACATCGGGGTTGTTGTTATTCGCCAAAGATGCGGAAGCGGCCAGGATAATGCAGAAGCTATTTGTTGGGGGAAGGGTTTCAAAGCGATATGAAGCCGTTGTTCGGGGAGTTCCGCCGGATGACGAGAAGGTGATTACGCGTGGAATTGTGCGTCGGAGGGGGTATGAGTTTATGTGCTCAGATGGGGAGGAGAGTAGCGCCGCGCAAACGCGGGTTTGGGTTTTGGAGCGGGGTGTGGGGTGGGCACGAGTGCTGTGCGAGCCGGTGACAGGGCGTACGCATCAAATTCGATTGCACCTGCAAGACTGGGGATACCCGATATGGGATGATCCGCTTTATGGCTCGGTTTTAGATAAAAGTCCCTCTCCCCACGACTCGAAAAATAGCAAGAATTCTTTGGAGGGGTTCTCCGAATCCCGCTCGGGTGGTGACTCAAAATCGGATGCATTGCGAAAAACCGATGTCAGTGTTACTGGCGTTCCAACGAAATCAGAAACCCGCTCAGCTGGTGACTCAAAACGTGATGCAAAACGAATAAACGATGTCCGTGATGCTGAGGAACGAACCATATCAGAAACCCATCCAAGTGGTGCCTCAAAATCAAACCCACTAAGAACAAACGATGTCCTTAATGCTGACGAACGGTCTGAATCAGAATCGCCATCAGATAAACCACAAGCCCTTCAAAACCGATCAATAAGCCTGGTTAATGTGCAATTGGGATTTCATTAATCAAGGATTTTTTACAGTACAATATTACTAAATGTCTAATTTTTCATAGATTAGGTTTGTCATCATTTTAGTCAAATCAGTGTAATATTTAATATGGCCAGCGACATCCTCATATACCAAAATCAAGACGGCAACATTAAACTAGATGTGAGCTTGCAGGATGAAACCGTTTGGCTTACTCAGGTACAGATGGCAACTTTGTTCGGAAAGGACAAGCGCACAATTTCTGAGCATATTAGAAATATTTTTAAGGAAGGAGAACTTCACGAAAATATGGTTGTCCGGAAATTCCGGTCAACCTCTCAGCATGGTGCTATTGCCGGTAAAACTCAAGAACATGAGGTGAATGGCTATAACTTAGACGTCATCATTTCGGTAGGTTATCGGGTAAAATCGGTTCAGGGTACGCAGTTTCGAATTTGGGCAACACAACGATTAAAGGAATACATCATCAAAGGCTTTACTCTGAATGATGACCGTTTTAAGTCTGGTAGCTCAATGAACTATTTCAATGAACTACAAGAACGTATCCGTGAGATAAGGCTTTCAGAAAAATTCTTCTACCAAAAGATAAAAGACATCTATGCCACTAGTATTGACTATGACCCAAAGGACGATAAAACCATAGCGTTTTTTAGAATAGTGCAAAACAAACTGCTTTGGGCTATAAGCGAACAAACGGCAGCCGAGTTGGTTTTTAGGCGAGTAGATGCAAACCGACCATTGATGGGAATGATTTCGTATGACAAGAAGCAAGTGGCTACAATAAAGAAATCCGAAGTTAGTATTGCCAAAAACTATCTGAATGAAGATGAAATAAAACTCTTGGGTCTGTTGGTAGAGCAATATTTGGCATTTGCTGAAACTATGGCACAGCAGCAAACACCAATGTATATGAAAGATTGGATTGAAAGGCTTGATACTATTTTGCAATTAAACGGTAGAGAACTACTTACACACGCCGGCAAAATCTCGCACAAAATGGCCTTGGATAAATCAGGTGAAGAGTATGCGAAATTCAAACAAAACCAGAAAGTCATTGAAAAAGAAAACAGCTTAAAGGAATTAGAGAAAGATATTAAGAAGCTAAAACCCAAGCACTTCAAAACCGATCAATAAGCCTGGTTAATGTACATATTTGCTTCTGTTAGCTCGATTCTATATTTAGCCACATACTCGACTTCGGTATTCTCATCAACTTCATTCCCATAGAGATATCCGTCTTTCACCACGAATTGTAAATCTCGTGGTCGATGGAGCTTCGCCAGCAATTCGCCCGATGGAGCTAGAATCCACCACTCAAACATTTCATAACGCGTATCCATCGGCACTGCCACCCAAATTCTGTTCTCGTCGTCTACCATCAGAGCTTCCACAACGGGATAAGTTTCAGGTAAAGCGTCGTCCAGGGAGGCAAATGCATTTCTTACAACCCGAACATTGGGTTCAAACGGACTTCGAGGGGTATGAACATCAAGATTGAAAGGTAAGCCCTGGATGGGATAATATATGGTAGACTTATAGTTGCCCCTGGCATCGTATTTCTTGATTAAAAAATCCCGCGTAAAGACTGTGTGCAAAACGTCGTTATCAGAAATTGCTCTTATTGTTCTTCCCATAAATTCTAAAGGCATGGTGGGTCGTATCACTTCACCAACTCCAATTCTAAAACCAGCCGGAAAAATAAGTGGTTCGAAATCTACGCTATTACCATCACTATCCATTACAAGATATTTTGTTTCAAGCCTGCCGAGTTTGGAACGCGAGTCAGAAATCGACAAGAGGTAATTTCCATCATTCCTTGCCTCCACATATCCAAATTCACCACCACTTTTCCATTGTTCGAGAGGTATGGTGCGCACCAAAGAATAGTCCTTGGTTGAATATTCATTTAGACGCTGACTGGTGAAATCAAGAACGAATATTTTTGAAGCTTTCGCTTCCAAGCCAAAGACATGTTCATACTCACCAGGTCCCTTACCTTGACCGCCCAACTGGGTATAATAGGAACCATCATCGTTATAGACATGTATAAGAGTAGAATAGTCAGATAATCTCGAATCCAATATGATAACCCTGCCCTGATCGTCAACAACAATTCGAAAAATTTTTGTCAAATAGGGTTCTCCTGTTTTGCCGTACGTTTGCTTGGGTATGAGGTCAATCGAATACTTGGGTTCCGAGTCTCCTGGAAAAACGGTTAAATTTTCAATTTCCTCGATATGCGCAGGTATTGCATCAAGAATAAAAACATGTTGCTCTCGCCCCTGCTCGGATGCACCTTCAGAGTTAGGACTTTTGGTGCATTGAATAACTATAAGAGAGAATAGTATTAGTAGAAGAAGTCTTGGCATAAATGATTCAAGCTTGATGTGACTAAGCTAAGCCAACTTCAGGCTGGCAGAGTATTGATGGAAGTATAGCAAAATGCCCAGTTAAAACTTAGTCGACCAAAAAACTGGCTCTCAGATCGCTCCAGGAGAAACTATCACCAGCGCTTACATCCGTCCAGGCAACAATCTTCCACAATCCGTCCTCTCCTGTCTCCAGCTCCAATACAAATCGTCCGCTGATATTGGTCGGAACCCCGATATTGCTTCTATTATGCAACAGTGTGAGCATGTAATCTGCTACAATCTGGCGCCGATTCGACGACTGAAGATCGTTGGTGATGTTCTCGAGACGAAGTTGATGCCCCGTAGTGTTTTCTGCCGATGCCCGCAAATTGTTGAAGTAAATTTGCTCTTCGTCTGAACTCCAACCAGTCCAAACCTCCGGATTCGCGGCTAAAGCAGCATTCGACGGCGTGTATTCAAAGTTTTCAGTATCCAAATTGCGCAAATAATTCTGCGTGTTCAGGTTCTGGATCGAGTTAATCAGGTTGTCCAGAACAATCTCCTGACGATCTGGCTGCAAAAAAGTACCCGTCGATTCACCTCCCGGTGGCTCCGCCGTTC
>JAIUMT010000326.1 GCA_022565415.1 Balneolales bacterium
GCGCAACCACTACCCGACATCAAACCCCGAAGCCACACGGCGCTCCGGAAAACCCCCAAACTCCACATCCATCACAACCCTGCGATTCCGTTTCACATCCCTTACAAGCCCGCTGTCGGCTCGAAACGCCCGAACCTGAATCCTGCTCCCAAACTCCATCTCACTGCCGCCGAATATCACTTGTTCCACCTCGATTACAGCGCTTAACGTCCCGCTGTCGTTTAGCCTCGACGAACGCACCACCCCTGCCACCGTTACGCTCCTCCCCTCCAACCCCTGCAGAATCACCGACTCTGCTGGTTGCCCCACATCCCGGGCCTGCCAATGAAATCCGCCCAGAACTACCAGCACAACAAGATAAACCCATCGCACTGTCGCCGACACGTTTTGAGAAATTACCCGTCCATTCCACCATTCAAGTGATATCCATATCACAAATAGAATGTGGGGCAGATAATATGGTTGTCGAATGAGGCCAGTTGCCGATAAAGCGATGCCAAGTATGAAACATAATCCTACTCTAACAGCCGGATATCGCGCATACGGAAAC
The DNA here is from genome assembly GCA_022565415.1 of Balneolales bacterium. Lineage (GTDB taxonomy): Bacteria > Bacteroidota > Rhodothermia > Balneolales > HLUCCA01 > HLUCCA01. The sequence continues at coordinate 551 of JAIUMT010000326.1, forward strand.
TTGTAATCGGTTATGGTGTCTGACATTGCCGACAGCTTTATCAATTTTCATTTAAATTTTCTGTTATTTTGGCACCCTCAATAATCAACGATTCCAATAAGTAATGTGACATTCCCAGGTGTTATGTACCAAAAACCGGAATAAACGATGTTTATATAGACTGGTAATCGTCATGAAAATATTCCGAATGGTAAGCCCGAAAATTCTCTCCAACATATATCCACATCTTTATAGAGCAACATCAACACCCAAATCTTACACTTTCTGCACAAATTTCATCCCGAAAGGCACCATATTCCAACTCTTTGTGTTAGTATGCGTTATACTAGTTAGGCGCAAATACATCCGTAAGGTTCAAAATTCAGCTAAATTTGCTCGTAGTTTTATAAATAGTTTCAAAATGGTCATGCGCTGCCAGTTCGTTACCATTATTTATAATCGTTTTTTAAATAAAAAATTATGACTCCGCCTCCTATCGTTTTACGCTCTCCAAAATTTGACGAACACAAGATTCCAGTTCCCGCCGAAATCTCCAATTTAGCGATCGGATTTAATGGAACACTAACCTCTGCCGGCGGAGATGACTACCTCGTCACAAAGAACATTATTCAACTGATTGGCAATGACTATCCAAAAACAACCCTGGCTCAGGACACCAATTTTATCCCGTTAACTGCAGAGAACTACGAGGACTTATGGCGCAAAAAGTCCATTAAAGCAATCTCGGGCACAGATTTCAGCATGGAAGATGAGCAACGATTGCTATGCGTATGGCTGAATCCGCAGAAAGGCGACAAGATTTTAGATTTGGGAACATCCACTGCGATGTATCCACGAATTTTAACCAAGCAAAATCCTGATACACATATCGTTGCGATCGATTTGTCGATGCCCATGCTCAGAAAAGCCCGGGAGAAATCGATTGAAGATAGCGCCAACATTTACCTAATTCAGGCCGATGCTGAGAACCTGCCATTCTTCGCAGGATCTTTCGATTCCGTAACCTGTGGCGGATCGCTAAATGAGTTTCGTGATCCGGTAAAAGCACTGTACGAGGCAAGACGTGTGCTCAAAAAAGGCGGTTATATGTTTATGATGTATTTGATGAAAGCAGACTCATATCTGGGTCTGGCATTGCAGAAAGCATCGTCGATTGGCGGGATTTCATTTTGGTCTGAGGAGGAAAGTACGCAGTTATTCAGTCGTGCCGGATTTAGCATAGAGAAGGAAGAGAAACACGGAATTGTGCACTTTGTGTTGTTAAAGGCTGAGTAAAAAACGTCATCGTTAATGCTCCATGCTGATTTTGAAGTATATGATCTTCACGCTACCGCTATAATGAAGTACAGACCTGCTTTTCCAAAGTTTGCACATCAAACAGACTACGATAAGACGCCTACAGCAAAGCTGGTTGGATACTCTTGTTCCAAGTGTGACGCTTAGAACATGCTATGAAATTCTTAAAGACTACGTTCTAGAAGATTGGAACAGAATACTAGACTAGACTATCGGGCTCGAGCTTTAGCGCCTCTTTTCCAAGCTCACGCCTAAAACAACTAGCATATTTTATAAGTCAACTTACGAAGTACCTTTCCAAAAACTATTTCCGAAAAAGCACCGAAATAGGCATTCCTTTATGGCCACTCAACAGTTGTTCGGCATTTCCGCCGTTCACCGCAATTTCGAGATGATTGCTACCTCCGATTAATGCAGCAGGAGTACCGGTGTCTACATCCGCATACGTTCGGACGATTTCTTTAAGAATAGAATTCCCAACATAGATTTTGACAGGTGACTTGCTGGTCACAGCTTCAAGCATTTCTCGGGTGATGTTTGTAATCATGTTGCCATAGTGATCGATATGCATCACCCAGCCTTGAATTCCTTCGTTGTCGGCGACGGGTAAAGCCCATCGGTAGGAAATCAACTCTTGAAGCGGGACTCCAAGTTCTTCGAGTTCGATGCCTTTGCTGAGATGGGCTGCTATCGGACCAAAAATGTCGCGGCCGTGGAAGGTGTTGGATCGTTCGTTCGACCAGAAACTGGTATTGGTAAGTTCGTAAGCGTCGTACGGCTCCTGATCGGCAATAAGAGAGAAGATTCCGTTATCTGGTCCGACAAAAATTTGGTCTTTAATGCGAACAGCGACGGGTTTTCGGGTGGTACCAACGCCGGGGTCAACAACGACCAGGTGAATCGAGCCCGATGGATACAAAAAAGCCGAGTTCCTGGTCACCCAGGCCCCGGCCATAATATCCTGAGCTGGAATATCGTGCGAAACATCGATTAGTCGCACATCCCGATTCACACTCAAAATCGCTGCTTTCATCGCGCTCACATAAAAATCCCGCTGACCGAAATCGGTAGTGAGCGTTATAATTGGCGCGCTTGATTGCATATTAAATCATTAATGAACGTTGATTAGCTGTAGCTGTTGAGCATAACCGGCATCACAAGCATCAGCATATCTTCGTCTTCGTCCTGCACGGAAGGGCGTACAATTCCGGCTCTGTTTGGGGTAGAGAACTCGAACAACACTTCCGGGTCGTCGATATTTCCCAAAACGTCGCTGAGGTAACGGGCGTTGAAACCGATTTCCATTTCCGGATCGCCGTATTCGCAACCGATTGCTTCCTTGGCTTCGCTGCTCATATCGATATCTTCAGCTGCGATAATGAGTTCATCAGGCTTCATTTGCAGACGAATTTGTCGGGTTGTTGAGCTAGAGAAAATGGAAACACGTTTAACTGTTGCCAGCATTTGATCGCGGTTAACCTTCATTTCCTTGTCATTTTCGCGCGGAATAACCGATTCGTAATTCGGGTAGGTTTCGTTGATGAGACGCGTGATAACCATGGTGCTTCCGCTGCGGAAACGCACATGTTCGTTGCTGATTGTAAGGTCGCAATCGATACCATCAAGTGCTTTTTGAACCAGATTCAGGGCTTTTTGAGGCACGATAAAACTGGTTGGATTCTGAGCGACAATATCTCGCTTGATGAGGCGAACCAGGCGGTGCCCATCGGTTGCCACGATGCGGCTTTCTTCTGGTCCGAGCTGAAAATAAACACCCATCATGGCCGGACGCAAATCATCGCTTGAAACTGCGAAACTGGTTTTCTGAATCGCTCTAACCAAAGATTCTGTGGATGTTTTGATGATTTGACCATCTTCGAGTGATGGAA
>JAIUMT010000327.1 GCA_022565415.1 Balneolales bacterium
GAGCACGAATACTTTTCCTTTTATACTTTCTTTCATGGGATAAATTCTTAAATATTAAACAGTAACTGGGAGGTAATCACGCGGATCTGCAATGGTGCCTTGAACTGCAGATGCTGCTACGGTGTAAGGTGATGCTAAGTAAACAGCTGACTTTTTAGAACCCATTCGTCCGGGAAAGTTTCTGTTCGTTGTTGAGATACATACTTCTTCGCCATTCAATCGTCCGAAAGTATCAGACGGACCACCTAAACATGCGGCACAGGAAGCTTCTCCCATATGACAACCGGCATCTTCAAAGATGCTCCACAAGGTTTTGCCATCAATGGTTTCGGTTTTCAGCTGCTGTTTGATGAGGGTAGTGGCCGGAACGATGTAAGTAGGAATTCGTAGTTCGTTACCGTTGATAATTTGAGCGGCAGCCTGGAAGTCGGAAAGTTTTCCGCCAGTACAAGATCCGATATAAGCTCGCGAAAGTGGGGTGTTTTTTACTTCCTGAACGGTAGCTTTGTTATCTGGAGAGTGCGGCTTGTCCACCATCGGCTGCAAGTCTTTCGATTTGTAGACACGTACGGAATGATATGCCGCGTTGGCATCATTAAATAATGGCTCGAAGGGAGCATTCGTTCGTGCGTTAACGTAATCTAGTGTAGTCTGATCGGGTTCAATAACGCCATTCTTTCCGCCACCTTCAATCACCATATTGGTCAGCGTCATGCGGCCTTCCATATCCATATTCATCACACCGTCGCCGGCAAATTCCATGGCACGGTAAGTAGCTCCATCAACGCCGATATCACCAATAATCTGTAAAATGAGATCTTTGGCCATAATGTAAGGCGGTATTTCGCCTTCAAAGATGAATTTCATGGTCGGAGGCACCTTCACCCAAAGTTTTCCTGTTCCCAAAATGAAAGCGGCATCCGTGTTACCAATTCCAGTGGCGAACTGACCAAAAGCACCCGCAGTACAGGTGTGAGAATCGGTTCCGAAAAGAACTTGCCCCGGACGTGTAAAGCCTTCTTCGGGCATTGCAGCATGACAAACGCCTTTGTAGCGATCGGTGCCTACATCATAATAGTGAGGAAGGTCTTGCTCTTTGGCAAACTCACGAAGTATGTCAATATTACGGTTTGCGTATTTGTCGGATGTAAAAATGTAGTGATCCGGGATGATAACTAGCTTGTCTTTGTCCCAAACCTTGGCATCTTGACCGAATTGCTTCTTGAAAATGCCGATAGTTGGTGGTCCGCAGACGTCGTGTGTGAGAAGAATATCTACATCAACCCAGACATTATCTCCTGGTGCCACACTCGTGCGTTTTGCAGCTTTCGCTAATATTTTTTCCGTTAAGGTCATGTGATTACTGATTTATGTATTCCTGAATGTTTTTACTAATTACTTTTGAATCTGTTGATTCCAATCCGACTTTTGTGAGATAAACCAAATCTTCGTCTGTGATGGTTTTTTTATGATCGGCAAGAACCGTGAAACATGTATAAATGCTGTTTATTTCGTCTTTGGAAAAGGTGAATCCCAGGTCTTGTAATCTGGCATCTAAAGCTCGACGACCCGAATGTTTACCCAAAACCAGTAGGTTTTGCGGTACTCCGACGGTTTGCGGAGTCATGATTTCATAGGTGAGCGGATTTTTTAGCATGCCGTCCTGGTGGATACCGGCTTCGTGCGCGAATGCGTTACGTCCGACGATGGCTTTATTCGGCTGTACCTCGTTTCCTGTGATTTCGGCCAATAACTGACTCGCTGGGAAAATTTCTTTCGTATTAACTGAAGTATCGGTGTGATAATAAGCCTGACGGACCAGCAACGCCATTACAATTTCTTCCAATGAGGCATTCCCGGCACGTTCACCAATTCCGTTAATGGTACATTCAATTTGTTGAGCTCCGTTTTGAACAGCAGCCAGAGAGTTCGCGACGGCAAGTCCTAAGTCGTTATGGCAATGCACACTGATGATGGCTTTATCAATATTACTCACATTTTCTTTGAGGTATCGAATGAGTCCGCCAAATTCGTCGGGAACAGCATATCCAACAGTATCCGGGATATTAACAATGGTTGCACCCGCATCAATAACTGCCTCTGTAATCTGGCAAAGATAATCCGGATCGGTTCTTGAGGCGTCTTCGGCAGAGAATTCAACAATTTCGCACAGATTTCTGGCATAAGTGACTCCACTAACAGCGGCGGCAAGAACCTGTTGTCTGGACATATTTAATTTGTGAACCAGATGAATGTCGGATGTAGCCACAAATGTATGAATTCGCGGATGTTTTGCGTACTGCAGAGCTTCCCATGCCCGTGATATATCCTCAACCCGAATACGGCACAATCCAGCAACTTGACAATCGGTAATTCTCTTTGAAATTTCTTTAACGGCCTCGAAATCGCCGTCGGAAGCAATTGGGAATCCTGCTTCGATAACATCAACACCAAGACGTTCGAGTTGCTCGGCCATGCGAAGCTTTTCTGCATGATTCATGCTGAAACCGGGAGACTGTTCCCCGTCGCGAAGCGTCGTATCGAATATCTGAACTCGTTTTTTCATGTTGGGTTTAGACAGTAGGTTCTGATTTATAATGGTTAGTTAAATAATAACAAAAGCTTTCCATAAGTGCTTGCCAACTCGCTTCAATGATATTTTCTGAAACGCCAACCGTTCCCCATGTTACTCCGTCGCAAGTTGAGTCGATTAGCACTCTTACTTTAGCTTTAGTGGCATCTTTATCGTTTAGAACCCGAACTTTATAATCGGACAAATGCATGTTCTCGATTTCAGGGAAAAATTTAATCAACGCTTTTCTAAGAGCCTGATCGAGTGCATGGACCGGTCCGACAGACTCAGCTGCGGTATGTTCCAATTCTCCATTTACATTTACACGTATTGTAGCCTCAGAACGGATGGTTTCTCCCTCATTTTTCTCAATAAGCATACGAAAGCCTTTAAGTTCAAACGAATCAACAGCGCTTTTAGTGATACTTCGGATGAGAAGTTCAAGCGAAGCCTCAGCTGCTTCGTACATATATCCATCATGTTCGCGTTGCTTAAGCTCCTGAACGATAGTTGGAATATGTTCTTCGTATCGATCCAGGTCGAGATTTAATTCTTCGGCCTTGAATTTGATATTACTGCGTCCTGATAAATCGGATAGAAGCACACGTCGACCATTTCCAACCTGTTCCGGACCAATATGCTCGTAGGTAAACGGATTTTTGATGACGGCACTTACGTGAATTCCGCCTTTATGGGCGAATGCAGACTTACCAACATAGGGGAGTTGATTAGAATGAGCGAGGTTGGCAAGTTCAGCCACATACACTGAAACGTTGGTAATGCTTTGCAACTGTGATTCATTTATCCCCGAGTAGCCCAGTTTAATCTGAAGGTTCGGGATAATTGAACAAAGATTCGCGTTTCCGCAACGCTCTCCGTATCCGTTGATAGTGCCTTGCACATGCCTGCAGCCGGCGCGAACAGCGGCAACAGAGTTAGCAACCGCCATTTCAGCATCGTTGTGTGCGTGAATACCAAGCGGGGCAGAGACATGCTTCGAAACTTCGCCTATAATTTCAGCGATTTCATGAGAGAGTGTTCCGCCGTTGGTATCGCATAAAACCAGCCAATCTGCACCTGCTTTTTGTGCCGTAAGCAGAGTGCAGATGGCATAGCTGGGGTCGTCTTTGTACCCATCAAAA
>JAIUMT010000328.1 GCA_022565415.1 Balneolales bacterium
CAGAATCTGTTGCTGAGGAAATCCTGTCCTGGAACGAGGTGGAGGCTATTACTCCGCGAATGCGACCATCATCAGCGAACGATTATGTTCAGCATAATTTTTCATTTCGTCGCGGAATGAGTGGGAATCAGGATCATATAGAACCTTTTACTGTTCCCTATAAAGGCATGGAATTGTCGCTTTCGGAGGAAAACTGGGCTATTTACCGAGATGTTGTGGAGCGTTACGAACGAAACGAAGTTCAGCAACGTGACGGATCGTTTATCATTAATGGTGAGCCCACAAGCACTTACATCGTCCAAAATGATTACTATTTTATGATGGGTGATAACCGCGATAACAGTGAAGATTCGCGTCATTGGGGGTTTGTGCCTGACGATCACGTGATTGGCAAACCTGCAATTGTGTACTTTTCGTGGAATCACGAGCGGAATTTGCCGAGAGTTCGCCGGATGTTCAGTTTAATAAACTAGTTTTTGGCAATAGTTTTGCCACGAGTTCGCCGGATGTTCAGCTTAATAAACTAGTTTTTGGCAATAGTTTTTCCACGAGGCTGATTTTCGCGAATAGCCAACTGACCGCAACCGGCATCGATGTCATCGCCACGACTTCGGCGCACCGTCGCGCGCACGCGTTCTTTACTCAGATGACGCAAAAACGCATCTAGCCGCTCTTCTCGAGCCCGCTGTAGCTCAACTCCCATCACATTATTGTACATAATGATGTTCACCTTGCTCGGTAGCCAACGGGTGATAGCAGCCAGATTCCGGGCATCCTCAGCTGTATCATTGAATCCATCAAACAGCAAATACTCAAACGTTACGGGCTTATCTGTCTTCTGATGATAATGCTGCAGTGACTCCTTAAGTGCATTTAAGTCAAGTGAATCGTTAATAGGCATGATTTTATCACGCTTTTCATCCGACGCCGCATGCAGCGATATGGCCAGATTGAATTGGCGATTCTCGTCGGCAATCTGCATAATCTGCTTGGTGAGTCCGACTGTCGACACCGTAATTCGTTTTGGAGACAAATCCATACCCAACGGATCTGTAAGGATGTCGGTCGAGTGCATTACTGACTGAAAATTATGCAACGGCTCGCCCCTGCCCATGTACACAATATTGGTGATTTTCTTGCCGAATCGCTCAAACGCATCTTTATTGATGGTCGTGATTTGATCCACAATTTCGCCGGGCGTGAGATTTCTAAAAAAGCCCATCTTTCCGGTTGCACAAAATGAACATCCGAAAACGCAGCCCACTTGCGACGAAACGCATACCGTGAGGCGATCGGCAACCCCATCGGGGAAGAATTCCGGAATCAGAACGGCCTCAACACGGTTCCCATCGAACAGTGTGTACAGATACTTGGTGGTTCCATCGCGGGATGTCTGCTTTTGATGCAACTGCAAACTGCGAATAAAGGCCACAGACGACAAACGCTCGCGTAAATCCTTCGAAAGGTTGGTCATTTCCTCGAAACTGGTCGCACCCTTCTGATAAAGCCATTGGAAAATCTGGTCAGATCGAAATTTCTTGAGCCCAAGTTCACCGCACAACTGAGTTAGCTGTGGTTTTGAAAGGCTTTTGAGGTCGTATTTTTTGTCGGCGATGGTTTCGGTGGAGATCATCCTGTAAGTTATGAAAAATTTATGAGTTAGATGGGGTCGATTGTCGTGCGGCGAAAGCCTGTTTCCAATCCACCCGACTTAGCAACCAGATCCCAATAAGGATGAATGGAATGCTCAAAATCTGACCCATACTTAGAAATGTGAGGGTCTCATCGAATCCGGGTTGGCGTTCTTTGGTGTACTCAAGTACGAAGCGGCTGAGGAAAATCCCAATCATGAAAATACCGCTTAAAGCCCCTATCGGAGGGTTATTTTTGAAGTATCTGTAGGTTGCCACCAATATCCCAAACACCACCAAGTACAAAAAAGACTCATATAACATGGATGGGTGGCGGGGTAAAAGATCTTCGCGGACGAAAATCACGGCCCAGGAAACATCGGTCTCGCGACCTAGAATTTCGGAGTTGAAAAAGTTTCCGATACGCACAAACATGCCACCAAGCGCAAACGGAATGGTCATCCGATCGGCCGTCCAAAGGAATCCGCTGTCGGGAAATTTGCGTGAAAATGCCCAAACCGCAGTTAGAACGCCTACAACTGCGCCATGACTTGCCAATCCACCTTGCCAGAAATAAAAGATTTCGTGCAGGTTCACGATGTAGTAGTCGAAATCGTAGAAAAAGACGTGACCAAATCGGGCTCCTAAAACGGTTCCGGCGATGAGGTAAATGAATAGAGTTTCCGGCTGTTGGTGAGGCTTTCCAGCATGTTCGAACGTCTTGCCTCCCAAGTAATAACCAATCAGAAACGAGAGGGCGAACATCAATCCGTACCAGCGAATCGCTATTGGACCAATTTGTGAAATTGTACCAGCATCGGAGGCAATGAAAAGCAGCTGTCCGACTGCAAAAGCACCAATTCCGATGCCCCAAAGTTGCAGACTATTGAGGGAGGTGGTGTTATCATCCGATTTCTTTCGTCGGCGTTTGGACTTGGAATCTTTTCCAGCTGAGTTACTTAGAAAATAAACCCCTCCGAAGTAGAGTGCAATTGCGATAAGAATGCCCGGAATGCTGATGGCGAATGGCAAATTCAAAACACCGAGGTCGAACATTATCGGACTTCCGTCCCACACAAAATAATTATTCATGGTTAGTCGAGTTTATAGGATGATCCGGATGGGCCGTCTTCGATGCGTACACCGGCAGCAGTGAGTTTGTCTCGAATGAGGTCGGCTGTGGTCCAATCTTTTGTGGTGCGGGCATTTGCCCGTAATTCCAGAACCAAATTGAGCACCTGATCGAGGGTTTCTTCGGTTTTGTTGTCGGACCCTGATGCGGCACTCTGACCAACAGGCAAGCCCAAAACATCGCCAATAAATGCGTTTAACAGCGTTTTGACAGAATCAATATTGGTTGGGATGTTTCCGTTGGTAATGGCTGCTCGCAACGGTTTGAGTTGTTCGAATAGAATAGCGATAGCCTTGGCTGTGTTGAAATCATCGTTCATCTGAAATTCGAACGCGTTCGTGAATGCCTCAAGATTAAATGCTTCTGCGGAGCCATTATCTGCATCCATCACCACCTGAACCATTGATCGCAGATTTTTTAAGCCACTTTCGGCCGCTTCCAGAGCTGCCTCAGAAAAGTCGGTTGTACTGCGATAATGACTTTGAAGCAAGAAAAATCGTATCACTTCGGGTTGCCATTTTCGGCTGAGTAACGTGTGCTCTCCGGTGAAAAACTGTTGCAAACTGATCGCGTTTCCGAGCGATTTCCCCATTTTCTGACCGTTCAAAGTCACCATGTTGTTGTGCAACCAGTATTTCACAAAGTCGCTGTCGTGTGCGCAAGTACTCTGAGCAATTTCACATTCGTGATGCGGAAACTGGTTTTCGAGTCCGCCCCCGTGAATGTCGAACGTCTCACCTAAGTACTTGGTACTCATGGCTGAACATTCGATATGCCATCCCGGATAACCAACACCCCAAGGCGAAGGCCATTTCATAATATGGGCTTCGGTGGCTTTCTTCCACAGAGCAAAATCAGCGGGATTGCGCTTGTCGCTGGCCGAATCGACGCGAGTGCCCGACTCCGCTTCATCC
>JAIUMT010000329.1 GCA_022565415.1 Balneolales bacterium
ACTATCGAGACGCCTTTCTACACCGCAGTATTTTCGAACCTGGGTGCAGGGCCAGTTGAATTCACCCTCAACAGATACACAAAATGGGACGATAGTTTAGTTCAACTCATTGCCGACAGCTCTCGCTCTGCGTACTCACTCGGATTTGTTTCGACCCAGAACTACAACATCGAAACCAACCAGATTCTCTTTGCGCAGCAAAATTCCGGTACTGGTCGGCGGATTAACGAAGGCGACAGCTACGAACTTAGCTACGTTCTGGAAGTTGGCGACGGGGCCCGCCTCATTTATACCTACTACTTCAACTCCACCAGCTACGATATCGATCTCGACATCCGATTCGACGGAATAGAGCGATATATTGGCGACAGAAATATCGAATTCGCCTGGAGATCCCCGCTTAACACAACCGAGCAAAGTCGTTCTTCTGAGGCTACTTACAGCGGCGTTTATGTGTATTCAGGAGGGGTGCTTGAAAATTACAATCTCTCTAGCGCAGGTCGTGAAGAAAGCATCATTACCGGGTCTGTCGACTGGATTGCCTCAAAAACGAAGTTTTTTACTCAGATAATTAAACCTGAAACTCCCGGCACCGGCGCTATTGTTACCAGCGAAGTTACCGGAGATGTGAGCAGCGAGTTAACGAATCATAAGTATACAACGACCGTCCGAACCCGAATTCCTGAAAGTGGCATAACGCGTATGCACTTGTATGTGGGTCCGCTCGAATATTACACGATTCGCGAATTTGCCGACAACGCCTACGAAATGGTTGATGTTGGTTATGCCCTGCTCAACTGGTTCTCCAAGCCGTTTGTGAAATACGTCATTCTGCCTGTTATTACTACTTTGGGCGACTGGACCGGAAACTACGGTATCGCGATTATCCTGTTCGGATTCCTTGTGAAGTTGGTTCTTTATCCCCTCACGAAGAAGAGTTTCGAAAGTATGGCGGCCATGCGGGAACTTCAGCCCGAAATGAAAGCCCTGCAAGAGAAGTACAAGGAGGATCCCAAAAAGCAGCAGGAAGCCACGCTCAAGTTGTTCAAAAAGGCCAAAGTAAATCCGTTAGGCGGATGTTTGCCAAACTTACTACAGCTTCCAGTTCTTGTAACCTTGTGGAAATTCTTCCAAAACTCGATTGAAATTCGTGGCGAGGCTTTCCTTTGGGCAAATGACCTTTCGGCTCCGGATGTTATCATAAATCTTCCGTTTACGATTCCGTTCATGGGCGATTTCCTGGCGGGATTTGTACTTCTGATGACCGTTTCTATGGTAATTCAGATGCGCGTATCGGGTCAGGGTGGTGCTGCTAACCCTCAGATGAAGATTCTGCAATACGTCTTCCCTGTAATGTTATTGGTGATTTTTAACCAATTTGCATCCGGATTGTCGCTTTACTATCTCGTTTATAACGTGCTTTCGATTGGTCAGCAGTTTATGATCAACAAGAAGATTGATCACGTGAAAATGATGGAAGGCATCGACAAGAAGAAAGCCCGCGAAATGGCCAAAGAGCAGATTCAGGAAAAGAAAAAGGAACTGAACGCTAAACGCGAGAAGAAATAAGATTTGATTTTTGTTCCCCCGATGCTCCCAGTTCACCACGTTTAGCATCAGGGGTTAAGCGCATCATTTTAAGGCCTGTTGTGTTAATTCGCGACAGGCCTTTTTTGAATACAGACAGAATGCAAGGTCGACACGATAATGTGTCTCTCGAAGTTTGTAACTTTCCGCCATGATTAAGGACGCACCAAAACCGTTGATATCCCGACATTTTCCCATCGCGCGACTCAGCGACGACGGAAGCAGACAATGGCTAAACCCCATCTTGAAAGTCCGCGCCGCAGACCGCCCAGAAGAACGCGTCCGCTTGAGAATGGTTGAGTTTCTAGCCCGGGAAGCTGGATTTTCGTTCAATCGGATGACCACCGAGTCGGCCGTTGTGTCTCAATTAACAGACCATCCGACCCGCGCCGACATCATCTGTTTCGACTCCTTTTTACGTCCGTTGTTGCTCGTCGAATGCAAGGCGGAATCGGTAAAACTCGACGAAAAAGCGGCTATTCAGGCGGCGCGCTACAATCTGAGAGTAAAAGCCCCGTACATTTTGCTCACAAACGGAATTCAGGACACTCTTTTCGCCATTCGGGAAAGCGGCAAAGCGGAGTATATTGAGCGTTTCGAATCGGTGTTTCCACTCGAAACCGAGCCGCCTCGGGCACTTGATTACTGGCAAGAACGCGGACTTTGGCTCCCCTCCGACCAAAATAACGAACTCATTGAGCAGTTTTTGAGCTGGTTTTGGCTCGCGGGATCCGCTCCCATACAATATATTCGGATGAATGTGCCGAAAGAATTGGCGGTCGCCGCACAAATGCCGGCTTCGATTTCGTTCTTTGGGAGAATTCAACGCGAAGATTCCGGTGCGCGAACAGCTATGGGATTCTTCCAACTACCTGAAGATTCGGGTCGGGTAGTAGGTGTTTGCGTTACAGCGCGGACCGATAAGTCCCAGGAATGGCACTTAATCGAGCCAGATGTAAATTTATCGGCGAAGGTTACATCGTGGCCATCAACGGGCGCCCAAGAACTGAAGCTCGAAACCCATGCCGATAGCAACGAGCCGGTGATGAGCATACTTTCGAAGCTTCGAAATCCGTAATTTCGGACATAAAATCAATTTAAAAATTATTATGCAAAAGCTACACCGAGACAAATTATCGCAGTTATTCACCCAAAATGATGGCGAAATAATCTATCTGAGCGGAGCTTCGGTTGCGCACCGATACGGAACAGATTTCGAGTACCCTTTTCGTCAGGAGTCCAACTTTTTATACCTGACAGGCGTTCAGGAACCCGATTATGCGCTCATTTTGGTGCCAGCAACGGGCGAATATCACCTTTTTTCACCCCGACGCGATGCGATGTTTGCGGTTTGGATGGGATTTGTGCGCACGCAAGATGAAATACAGGAAGCGTACAACCCCGATCATATTCATTTTACCGATGAACTAGAGCAGGTTTTGAAATCGATTCAGCCCAATCGCGTGCATGTGATTTCCGAGAAAGACGCTGAAATCGTCGAAAACCTAGGATATACGACCGACTCGGGAACGTTGATTGACGCCCTTGCTTTTTGTCGGGTCATCAAAACAGAACCCGAACTGGACGAACTGCGTCGGGCCGGAAAAGTGGCGAATATCGCTCATCGGCAGGTTATGAAATCCATAAATCCGGGCATGAACGAGTGCGAAATGCAGGCCGTACACGAATCTACCTGCACTCAGAACGGAATGCGACACCAACCCTACTCGGGCATTTTTGCATCCGGAAAAGGCGCGGCCGTGCTGCATTATGTTGACAATAATCGACTTATTCGTCAGCAGGATCTTTTCCTTATTGATGCCGGAGCCGAAAGCAATGGCTACGCTGCCGACATCACACGCACATTCCCGGCCAGTGGCACATTTTCCGACAAACAGGCGGCCATTTACGACGTCTGCCTCCGCATGCAAACCGAAACCATTGCCAACTCGAAACCCGGCGTCGAAATGGAGGAGTTGCACCTGATGGCGGCTCGCATCCTTACCGAAGAGTTCAAAAA
>JAIUMT010000330.1 GCA_022565415.1 Balneolales bacterium
GCGAAACGGATTTTACCTCATCTGACGCAAGACAAACTGCCGGCTCAGGCACTTGCCGCCGCATTGTATGTAGATGCCGGAATTAGAGGTATGGAACGCGGTGTGGTTTCGTCGGGACGTGACAAAAAGACGGGCGAACACATATATCCGAAGTTGGAACTGGTTCGCCTAACCATCCCCCGCCGGGTTTATACCCAAGCTCATATGGATGTGGTGGCCGAATCGGTGGAGGCGGTTTACGAAAATCGAAGCAGCGTTACAGGACTCGCATTCGAATACGAACCCGAATATCTGCGCTTTTTTCAGTCGCGATTTCGGAAACTGTAATCGTTTGGTAGTTTGTGGCAGGTTCTCACGATAAACAATCGGCATACCTATTCCGGCGCATTAACGGCCGAATGAAAGCTTGCCAAAATCAAATCTTAGCGTAAAATAATCAGCCCCCGAATTGACTCACAAAACGGGGGCTGAAAAAAAATCAAATCTGTCTGTGGCGCATGTTACCGGCTCAAATACAGATTCTTGAACTCGTACGGTTTTTTGAAGTGCTCATCTTCGAAATCTTCCATGAAATAGATGGTTTCACCCGTTGATTTCATTTCGGGGCCAAGTTCCTTCTTAACCTCAGGGAATTTATCGAACGGAAATACCGGCTCTTTTATCGCATAACACGTAAGTTTCGAACTCAAGTCAAACTCACTTAGTTTGCATCCGAGCATCACTTTCACACCGATTTCCGATTCCGGACGGCCAGTCGCTTTGGCAATAAACGGAATGGTTCGTGTCGCCCGTGGATTCGCCTCTAGCACATATACAACCCCTTCTTTGATCGCATACTGCACATTAATAAATCCGATCACATTCATTGCCTTCGCAATTCGGTTTTGATAGTCGGTCATGGTAGCGATAATTTCATCGCTGAGACTGTACGGTGGCAAAACCGCTGTTGAATCGCCCGAATGCACCCCAGCAGGCTCAATATGCTGCATGATTCCACTGATGTGCAATTGTTCACCATCATGAATGGAATCAAAATCCACCTCAATGGCATGATCCAGATAATGATCAATAAGGAACACATTTTCAGGATGTGTTTTGAGGAGCTCAAGAACATATTCCGTAAGTTCTTCGGCTTTTACTGCAATTCGCATGCCTTGTCCGCCAAGTACATAACTCGGACGAATTAGCACCGGATATCCAACTACCTCGGCTTGTTCTAACGCCCCGGCTACATCCGAAGCAACTCCGTAGCGTGGAAATGGAATTCCGCATTGTAAGAGAACTTCCGAGAATTTACCACGGTCTTCGGCGAGATCCATCATATCGTATGATGTTCCAAAAATTTTGATTCCGGCTTTCTGGAAGTTTTTGGCAAGTTTGAGCGCGGTTTGTCCGCCGACTTGCAAAATGACTCCCTCAGGCTTCTCATGCTCGAAAATATCGAGAACGCGCTCCCAAAATACCGGCTCGAAGTACAGTTTATCGGCGATGTCGAAATCGGTCGAAACTGTCTCCGGATTACAATTCACCATGATGGTTTCGTAGCCCATTTCTTTGGCGGCCAATACGGCGTGCGTACAACTGTAGTCGAATTCGATACCCTGACCAATTCGATTCGGTCCGCTGCCGAGGATCATGATCTTCTTGCGATCGGTGACGATACTTTCGTTTTCACCCTCATAAGACGAATAATAGTACGGCGTGATGGCCGGGAACTCAGCCGCGCAGGTATCAACTAGCTTGAATGATGGCAACATGTTGAGCGACTTTCGCTTTTCACGAACCTGGTCTTCTGTCACATTCTCAGCGCTTTGAGACAACAACCAAGCAATTTGCTTATCCGAAAATCCGGCTTGTTTGGCTTCAAAAAGGCTTTCATATGTGATTGATTCAAGGGTTTGGCCTTCGAGGTGATTCTCAACCGTTACCATATAACGCACTTGCTGTAAAAACCACGGATCAACTTTGGTCACGTCGTGAATTTCCTCGATGGAGGCCCCAAGTTTGAATGCGTTTCTGATTTGAATCGAGCGATCCCAGTACGGCTTGATGAGGCGTTCGCGCACATGCTTACGGTCGAGTTCTTCGTATCCATCCGCGCCGAGTCCTGCACGACCAATCTCGAGCGATTGCCAGGCTTTGTTCATGGCTTCGGGGAAATTCCGGCCAATGGCCATAACTTCGCCAACAGCTTTCATTTGCGTGCCGAGTTCTTCATCAACGCCCGGGAATTTTTCGAAATTAAATCGGGGCACTTTAACCACGACATAATCGATTGCCGGCTCAAAACAGGCCGATGTGGTGCCGGTGATTTGGTTTTTAAGCTCGTCGAGGGTGTATCCGACAGCCAACTTGGTGGCAACTTTCGCAATCGGATATCCGGTTGCTTTGGAGGCCAGAGCTGATGAACGACTTACTCGAGGATTGATTTCTACGGCAACGAGGCGGTCTGTTCCAGGCTCCATCGCAAACTGCACATTACATCCACCCGCGAATGTGCCAATTGAGCGCATCATGCGAATGGCCGCATCACGTAGAATCTGAAATTGCTTGTCGGTTAGGGTTTGAACCGGCGCTACGGTTACCGAATCGCCTGTGTGCACGCCCATCGGATCAAAATTTTCGATACCGCAGACAATCACTACGTTGTCGTTATCGTCGCGAAGTAGCTCAAGTTCGAGTTCCTTCCAGCCAATAATCGATTCTTCGAGCAGGATTTCGTGGATGGGCGATAGTTCGAGTCCGCGTAAAACTTTGCGCTCGAATTGGGTTTCGTCCCAAATGATACCGCCACCCATGCCGCCCATGGTAAACGACGGACGAATAATTAGGGGGAAACCGCCAAGCTTGATTACGATTTCTTTGGCATCTAAAAGTGATTTCGCGACATAGCTGTTGCACTGTCCCACGCCAATCTTATCCATCAAATCGCGAAATTGCTGACGATCTTCGGTGATATCAATGGCATCGATATCGACACCAATAATTTTGATATCGTTTTTCTCCCAAAATCCGGCATGATGCAAATCGCGGGCAAGATTGAGCGCCGTCTGACCTCCCATCGTTGGCAATACGGCATCTACATTTTCTTTGGCACAGATTTCTTTGATCGATTGCGTTGTGAGTGGCTTGAGGTAAATCGCGTCGGCCATCATCGGATCGGTCATGATGGTGGCTGGGTTCGAGTTAATCAAAACTACACGATAACCCTCTTCCCTCAGCGAACGGCAAGCTTGTGTACCTGAATAATCGAATTCGCAGGCCTGGCCGATGATAATTGGTCCGGAGCCTATAATGAGAATGGTTTTTAGGTCGTTTCTGCGGGGCATTTTTGCGTTATCTTTTGGACGTTTGGAAATTTAGAGTCAGGGGAATTAGCTTTTTGATGCTTCGATGCGTGCGATGAATTCATCAAATAAGTAACTGGAGTCGTGAGGGCCAGGAGAATCTTCCGGATTATACTGCACACTAAATACGTTGAATTTCTTGAAACTCAATCCTTCAACGGTACCGTCGTGGAGATTTATATGAATGCTGTGGGCCAACAAGGGGTTTATAGATTATGGAGCGACGGAAAATAAGTGGGTCTTGGTCCTAATTTA
>JAIUMT010000331.1 GCA_022565415.1 Balneolales bacterium
GCCAAACGCCTCGCAACCGACCATCTTGCTCCTCGGCGATGATATCGAGCATGTCGGCAGTGCTATCGCGATTGTGTATCACCAGTGGTTTGTCGAGTTCTTTAGCAATCGCACAATGTAGTCGAAGCGATGACTTTTGTTCAGAAATATGATCTTTACTCCAGTAATAATATAATCCCGACTCGCCGATGCCAATAATCTAGCGCGATTCTGCCCACGACCATAACGCTTTATCATCAACCTTGCCTTTGACATCACAAGGGTGAATTCCGGCCATTTCGTAGAATGTAATTCTTGCATGATGGAGCTTTTTCATTGCCTCGCGCGAACTGAAATCGATGGCAGGCATTAAGATGTCGGTAATGCCTACATCAGCTGCTCTGTCCAGTACCTCCTAAATGTCATCATGAAATAGGTCTGCGTAAATATGGCAATGCGTATCGATCATTATGTTTGGTCACTTATGGGTTGTACTTAAATTTGCGAGGAGTATCCCTATATCAAAAATATCAGACAAGAAAAATGCCAGATTCAATATAAACAGACTATATTCCCTGCATCTATTTATTCTCGATGTCGTCGAACAGACTTTTCCAATCTCTAAAATAACATCCGTCTTATGCGATTTTTATTATACGTAATTGTTTTTCTGAGTTTTTCTGTTGTTTCCGTGGCTCAGACTCAAAATTTAGGATTTAACCTCACTAATGAGAGAAATAAACCACATCTGGATTGGCTTACCGCCGAAACCGAGCATTTTACAATTATTTATCCATCTCATCTGGCCGGAATTGAAGCCGAAGCCGCCGCAATTGCTGAGGAGACCTACGAGGCGTTATCCAGTGGTCTTAACGTACAATTCGAGCATAAAATACGTGTGTATTTATCTGATGAGGATGAAATCGTTAATGGGTATGCCGTTCCGATACGTCAATCCTTTACCAATATTTGGGTGAATCTGAATGATATCGCCCTGGCTTGGTCGGGACCGGAAAAATGGCTCCGAACAGTTCTGGCCCACGAATTGGCTCATATTTTTCATTTTGAGGCGGTGAAATCGAACGTGCGGTTGATCGGAATTGCAGGCGTGGCACCCGCTTTACCAGCGCCGTGGACAGAAGGGATAGCCCAGTATCTCACCGAGCCCTGGCACGCCTTTCGCGGAGACGAACTCCTGCGGAAATCAATCTACGACGGCAGACCTTCGTTCCGAGACGGAAGTTCACCTCTAAACGGCGGACTAATGTACGCTTCCGGAAACTCCCAATTGCGCTATTTTACCGATGTTCACGGAGATTCTACACTTGCAAAAATCCTGGCTCACCGCGATTCCTTATTCGGCGGACTCATCACCTGGCACAACTTCAACAAATCGTTCAAAAAAGTGACGGACCAGTCATTTAATGAATTTCAGGATGAGTGGCGGAGACACATGAACATCTACTACCACACCCTAGCCGGACAAATGGAACGAAGCGACTCGCTGGGCGTTAAGCCGGAATCAGTTCCCGGCTATTTTGTTCGCGACATGAAATTTAGTCCGGATACAACACAAATCGCCGTTGTTTCATTGGATTCCCCCATTCGGATGATCTCGCAATTGAATATAATCAAGAACGATTCGACGAAATCCAGAAGAGTAATTTTCGAGGGGAGTATCGGATCCGAACTGAGTTGGAGTCCTGACTCCAGACGAATTGCATTCTCTGCTACTACCCGTGGCGAACACGGAAGCCTCATTAACGACGTGTATATCATAACACTTCATGATGGAAGCAGACAGCGACTAACCCATTCACGTCGCGCATCGCGACCACAGTTTACCCACGACGGCACCTCCATTATATATGTCGTGAATACCGATGGTACGGGAAATCTGGTGCAATATTCATTTGTCGACCGAAATGAAACTCAGCTAACGTCCTACACCGACGACACTCAGATTGGTAAATTTTCCATTCATCCAGACGACAATTTAATCGCATACGCTCGTTTCTCGGCCAGCGGAAGCCGTGAAATTGTAGTTCACTCCATAAATGATGAGTCCTCGTTCGCGCTAACAGATCCGGCAATCGACGACAGAAACCCAATTTGGAGTCCGGATGGGAGCAAATTGGCGTACACCAGTCTGCGCGACTACGTGCCAAATCTATTTGTAATCGACCCTTTTGCCGATGATATAACCGAAGAGCGAGTCACGGCGTTGTTCACCGGTGGAAATGCGCTGCAATGGCTGCCATCAGATTCAACGCACGCAGATGGGCGATTTGTACTATCGAGCACCGACACCAAACGCAACAATTCCATGTACCGAATTGATGCAAGTCGGCGACCAATCGAACCTGATATCTCTATAAATCCGTCGTATACAAGCTGGCTTACAAAACGACCTGATAATCCGATTTCAACGCAAATTTCCGCCAATGCCTCCCTCATAACGCAGCGCGGTAAATACAACTCCTGGAAAAACATTTCTCATGTCTCGACTATTCCGTTTCCATATTTTGCTGATGGAGATGACTATGGAATCGGTGCGATAAGTGTGTTCGCTGAGCCGCTCGGAAATCACCTGATAACAGTTGCCGGAGCACTTTCTTTCACTGATTTTGTTGATAATAGTCTGATTTTTGGTAGTTATACGAACAATCAATTCCGCCCCAGTTGGAGTTTTAACGCCTATCATAACAGTTTCACCGGACGAGTTTACGAACGGGATTTCCTGGTAACCACTAATTCTGGTGCCTTTGTTCTCGGAACTCTGCCCCGCGACTGGATCGACTCGCCATTTGTTCGAACGAATTTGTACACAAGATTTGGCGTAGATTACACCGACGCAAATCGATTCTGGGAGGTCCCAACCGTAACAACATTGCCTCAGCCCGAAAGCGGCTGGCAGACAAATGTTCGCATCGGAATTCGTATGAATGAACAAAAGCCATACGCCCATAATGAAATTCATCCGCTTGATGGACAAGGTTTTGAAGTCCGGTCTACGTTCTCTACCAGAGCGCTGGGTGGTGAAACAGAGTATATTCGTCCCGACATTAAGGCCTACTCCATTTCTCCAGGACTCGGCAAAAATCGGTTCTATCTATACGGCCGGGCGATTGCTCAATGGGGCGACAGCTTCACCCAAGATTACGTTGGTTTCAGCCGGTTCGACGATATCCAGTTTGGCGGCTCCCTCGAAGGACTCGATTTTTTGTATTCTGATACCGAGCGTGTTCGTGGTTTCAGTGACTATGTTATTGTGAATCGGTTACTTTTTGGAACAATGGAGTATCGGATGCCGCTTTTTGATAGTCTAAATACCGAAATCTTAGGTTTGGTGAGCTTTGGTCGAACAACTCTTGCCGCGTTTATTGATGGTGGCGTTGTTTGGTCCGATACCATTAAGCCCGAAGATGCCACTGAGCGCGCAGGAACAGGCGCTGAAATTAAGAATGTAGTTAATGTGCTGGGAATTTCGTTTGTGCACAGTTTGGGATTCGCACAACCTATTCCAGACTTCGCAACCGACCGAAATCAGGAAATCTATTATCGTATTCGGGCAGTTGTACCGTTTTGATGTGAGTTCTGTACAGATTCGGTGTTAAAACC
>JAIUMT010000332.1 GCA_022565415.1 Balneolales bacterium
CAAGGCGGAGCAGTCCACGGCGAGGAAATGATCTTAAATCCTTCTTTCTACACTGCCATGGCATCTTTAATCATCGGTATGAGGTCGTCCATGTCTTCCTCAACCGAGAAATGCTCTAATTCTGTGTCGCCCTCAACCGGTGCGTAGGAGTAATTTCCCAACGAAAAGTCGCTTGAATTCATGTGGGTACGGGTTAAGGAATACCGGGCGCCCGACTCTCCGAAATACGCTTCGAGAATTAAGTCACGATTCTCCTGACTTAACTTATTTAACAAATATGCCGAGGCTTCTGTGAACGATCCTCCGAATCCGGTCATTTCCTGATATCGCTTTTCGGGCAGTATGGAAATCTTTAGATTGCTTTCGATTGATGGAAAATATGCCAACTCTGTGAGTTGATTCCCACTTTCGGAAGTTTCGTAAATTCGCACATCCTTTTGCGTGTTTTCCATACAGCTACTTAGTAATGTCAGTATAAAAGTTGCCAGGACAATATTTGTCAGAATCGTTTTCATATCGCTAGTTTCCAACTCGTATTTCGGCGTCGGTGGGAGGCACTCGAACATCCTTTAGCAGGGCTTCAAAGTCGCCATTGTACGTTTTGGTTATGGGCATGCCATCGCGGGTTAGTCCGTCGAATATGCCCGCATCAACCATATCCCATAGTGCATATTTGGCCTGAGCCTGCAGGTTTATGAGTCCGAAATGATTTTCAGAACCCAGCGGATTCTCGGCATCTTTCCATTTTTCGTCGAAGCCGATGAAGTAGAAAACTGTGACATTGTTTTCGTTCGACCAATCCCGAATAAGCTCGTGATACATGGCCGATTTGTACTCATCTACGGCCCGGGAGCCCGAGTCTCCATAGTATTCATTCGACTGCGTTGCCCAACCCGTTTCGCCAATATGAACCGGTTTGTTAACACCCAAACTTTCCATGTAGGCTATCACACTTTCGTACTGAGAAATGGCATAATCTCTTGCTCTTTTCATCGCTGCATGGATTTTCTCCATATCGCTGAGGTCTTCTTCATCATCGCGAACACCCCAGAAATCAGGATTATAGTGCGTGTCGTGCATCGGATATGTATGCATCGATATGAAATCAACGGCATCGTAAAGTTCTATAAGCTCGGGAGTGTGGTACTCGCTTCCGCCTCCGCCCCAAGATGCAAAATTATCGGAGCTGGTGATCCACATCGTTTCGGGCAGCTCACCTTCTTTCTTGAGATTCTGGAAATAGTTAACCCATTTTAGAATAATCGACGGTTCAACGTAATACTCGGTCGCCCAATGGACCATGGCTTCGTTGCCCACGGCAATAATCTTCACGATTTCAGGATACTCTTTGGCCAGCGCCGCAGCACGCTCCACTTCACCCTCATTTCGCACACCGTCGACATAGCGAATTCGCTCGGGATGATCGGTCCACGCATGCAACGCATCAATCCAAACCCCCATCATGATGTACATCTCAAACGTCGGATCTTCCTCACGCATTTCGCGAATGGCCTTTAACAGGTTCGCGGTTTCATCATAGTGCACATTATATGTTCTGAGCAATTTTATCCCCATGGCAGACAGTATTTTCATGTCTTCTTTAATCTGAGGAATCGTTGGCTGAATATCGCGGCTAATGTCACGATAACCGCCGTACGAAATGGCCAGATATGTCGGATCGCCCAGTATCTCTGCCGCTGTTTTATTAGCTGAAGTCTCTGTTGGAGGGGTGCACGATATCGAAAGTGTTGCTGCCAAAATTGTAATAAGAGTAAGTTGAAGTGTTTTCATGAAATTGATTTCAGGTTTTGAAGCACACGCTTCACTGGTATATGAACTGTTTGTAAATCATTCCGTTAGCTGGTTTTCAGTTAAATTGACCACGATTTTGGTTATCGCTCCGGTGCGATGAAATACCTGAGAACTTGTCTCTTCGTCGAGCATCGGAGTATCGAAAAGCCTGGTGGTTCCGTCGTTGAAAATCACCTCGGCCCCGACTGCATCAGCAATTTTGTAAATCACCGGTACCTGACAGTATGAAAAGCACAGCGATTGAGGTTTAAGATCTATTTCTTGTTTCTGCTGATGGATGTTCACAAACTCGACCGTGAGGTTTTCTGACAGAAATTCACTCTTTTTGAGCAATGTCGGAGCAAATCCCAACGTGGCGTCGCGTACAACAACACCTAACTCACCAAACCGAACCAAAACATCTTCCTTAACCTGACCCGTCATGCCCGGCTGTTGAGCACCTCGGTGTTCGGGCGTGTGCGAATACGGATCGGTCGGAAACGCACCATACAACTCGGGCGTTTTGTGAACCCCGATTCCTTCACCAATTTCGGTGTGTATTTCTAGTAACCGATGGAGGGTGTCTGCGGAGGCATTCTCTTTTACTGCTTTTTCGCATGCTTCGTGCACCGCTAAATGTAGCTTAGAAACCATGTGCCAGTAAATGGATCCGAGTCCTTCGTAGGCGAAAAACGTACCCGAACGTCCGGTGAAGGATTTATGCTGAAACACATCTTCGAACAGTTGCAGTACTTGATCGCCATCTTGATCAACTAAGTCCTTATATGAAGTCTCCGACAGCTCGGCCAACGCTACTTTCAGATCGCCGGCGTTCTTGAAATTTCCATTGAAATGGTAATTTTCTTCCACATCTTTAATGATAACGCGCAGGTTATAGTCATGCACCAGTTTCTTGAGAAGCGCCGAGTTTTCAACCGCTTCTTTCGGAATGATGTTCTTCTCCAAAAACCGTGGTAATGCCTTGTTTGGATACAGCATGTAGCTGTTTTGATCTTCCCGGTACAGAGAACTGTTTCGCATCGAATCGAGGAGTTTTAAGACGGCCTCGGAGTCTAGATATCCGGAGCTTATTGCCGCCACCTGACCTTCCAACATCTCACTCAAATGCGAAACTGCGATGCCATTAGTATTGATGGTCATCAGGTTGTAGGCATGGTAAAGGGAGTCTGGTCTGAGGTTTGCCTCAATCGTATGCTCGGCAAAAGCAAGCGAAACGTGAATAAATTCAGATATAGAGCTCAGTTTGATTTCGGTTTTACTACCGCTAAAACCACTTTTGTAAATCTGCTCGCGGTACGCACTTCCGGCCTGACCAAGCGCATCGGTTATCGCCTTGCGCGCAGTGTCGTCAATTTTGCCAGTCAGGGCATTTTGATGTGTATGCAACGCTTCTGATATAGCTGTAAACAAATCCGACACTTCGTGCGACAAGGTAACTTCATCAACGCCGGACTCAGAAATCACCCGCTCGAAGAATTTCAGAAATCGTCGCAGATAGTACAGCGTGACCATCGAAACGCCATTTCCAACCAACGCATTATTGGCATCATTCCACTCAGGACGTTGGGTATTCATCCAAATTCCGCCTTCGGGAATGAAGTTCGACATCTTGGCAAGAACCGTAACCAGAATCTTCTCAAGGAAGTTAACCCGGTGAATATCGCTCTGATTGCTGCCTCGAAGTGCGCCATCGGCACCTAATTCCGCAATTTTCGCCCGAATTTCCAGATCGGACTCTTCGTC
>JAIUMT010000333.1 GCA_022565415.1 Balneolales bacterium
ACTACCCGAACGACTTCATCTTGCGATCAATTTCACGCTTGGCATCTTTCTCGGCCATCGATGCACGCTTATCGAACATTTTCTTACCACGGGCCAACCCAATTTCAATCTTAGCTCTTCCGCGTTTAAAAAACAGTGCCAGCGGAACCAATGTAAATCCCTTCTGCGTCATGGCTTTGTCAATCTTCTCGATTTCGTCTTTGTTGAGAAGCAGTTTGCGGGTACGCCGCTCGTCGTGGTTGTTATACGAACCATGATCAAAATGCTTGATGTAGAAATCCTTCAGAAAAACCTCGCCGTTGTTCATGTACGCGAACGAATCAACAAACGAGCAATTACCCTGACGCAGCGATTTCACCTCGGTGCCCTGCAGCACGAGTCCCGCCTCCCACGTTTTGTCGATGTGAAAATCGTGGCGGGCTTTGCGATTCTGCACCGATATCGATTTCTTTTTGACTTCTGCTGCCATTAGATTACCTGAAAAATGATGTGATCGTTCAACAAACTACAGAGACGCACGGTCTTCGGCAACACCATCCGGAATATCCCGGTTCAAACTGCGGTAAATTCCCTCAATTAGCTCAATTTGCTCTACCGCCGACGCATTACCCGGATCCAGTTCCAACGCCCGACGAAGATGCCTCAACGCGGCCGGCATGCGGGTACGCTGATCAGAAACCTCGCCGTGAGTCAGCTCCCAAGCGTGGGTCATGTGCGTAGCAAGCAACAACTCTGTTCGCAGGGGTTCTTCTATTTCGGTTGCGTCGATGTAATCGAACGCTGCGGCATAGTCTTTCTGCTGAAGGTGATGCTCAACTCGCTCCTGAGGTGTCATGACTTCGAGATCTGCACTCGTTTCTTCCGGAGCGGAATTACCACACGCTATTACGGTTAACATGATTCCGAAAATCAACAATTGCTTTTTCATAGTACGATTTAAAAGTTTTAAATGATGGTGTAACTGCGACATCCATCAGTAGATTAGAATATAAAATAGAGTGGGGTCGGACTAATACACAAAATAAACACAATCATAGCTCCCCAGCCGAGTATGCGTCGGCCTCGTGTCAATGGTTTATGAACAAGTACGGGAGGGTGTTCAATTCCCACAAGGAACAACAAAAATAAGGACCATATAAACCAAATGAAAAATCCAGCGGTGGGATCGAATCCGACCACACCGTAAACAAGCGCCAAGGCTCCGATTACAGCCGCTGACCAAGCTCCGATAGTCCATTTCCAATCGCCTCGCATGCCCCGGCGTATCATCATGAATGCGACCAGCGCCCATAACGACCAACTTAGAGATGCGAACTGATTATCGTAGCCCTCAAGCAGTAAATTCAACACCGGAACCGCCCCAACACCTCCGAGCATCACTAATGTGGTGAAGAATCCACGGGCGAATATCTTATGTTTTTTGTAGCCAATAAGTCCGTACAGGATATGACCTCCGTCCAACTGACCAACCGGCATCAGGTTCAGTGCTGTGAAAAATAGTCCGAGCCACCCTGCGAATAAGAACGGATAATGATACATCTCCCACATTGGCGGGGCATTCTCGAAAAACGAAGCCAAAAACGAATACAACAACGTGTTTCCGACTACGAGAACATCCCCTTCTGATGCCGAAAGTGGCACATCCGGGTAAACTCCATGTTCTTGTACATATGCCTGAACTTCCTCGTGCATGGGGAAATTCATGATGTACTCGGGTCCGGGCAGGGTTATAAAACCGATGAGCAAAATCAGAAGCGAAACGACGAATCCGGCGATCGGACCAGAAATACCGATGTCGAAAAGTTTCTTACTGTCTGAAATAGGTTCTTTGATGCGAATTACTGCTCCGAAAGTGCCGATGAATATACCGGGCAACGGAATAAAATAGGGTAGTGATGTTCGTACTCGATGTTTTACGGCAGCGAAGTAGTGACCAAACTCGTGTGTAGCGAGAAAAAGCAACAGCAACGATGCAAAAAGCAGTCCGTCGAGGATAACACTCCATGTGTCTCCAGTTTCGAAACGGCCAGTAAATGCCATTCCCCGCTCGGTTACCGGGGCAACAGTTAGAAGAAACAAACCAATATGCTTGGCCAGCGTTTTCGGACGTAAATCCTGCAAGGGTTCGTTTTCAGAACCATTATAGCCGTTTGGGTACGGCCCGGGAAACTGCCTTCCGTTACGATTATTGAGCGAGCCAACTTCAGGCTCTATTGGCTTTTGCTCCTCTTGGTCCAAAAAATCCTCGTTTTCAGCTAAAGTGTTAAGTACAAAAGTTACGCGATTCGGCTAATAGGCAGAGTCATACATCGTGCTCCGCCACGCCCCCGGCATAACTCATGACCGGTGAAAGATATGGCTATTTTGGTAGAGTTATCGGGTTTGAATGACTCTGTTTTGTACTTGTCGATAAATTCGTACTGTGTCATGATGTTGTAACCTTGTTCTGCCATCGCGTCGAAACTACGAATATTACGCTCGTATCCGACTACAACTCCCGGCGCCAAAGCGAACAGATTTGCACCATCGCTCCATTGCTCTCGGTGTTGCATTACCGGGTCTTCACCGCCGCACTTGATGAAGGTAATATCCCGGCTTAACGCCTCTTCGAGTGCGATCTTAACAGATGGTTTCAATGTTGTAATAAGTTTATCATTTTCCAGGCTGATGGAGACCACATTATGTGCTTTGCCCATTATCGCCGGCGGAAACACCACGCACTCATTCGGACTTGCGAAAGTAAAAATCGTATCCAGGTGCATAGACGAGCGTTGCTTGGGAATATCAACAATAAGCACGGTTTTGATGCCCTTTTCGAGCATGGATCGTCCGGCCTGCATAACGCCACTGAACGAAGTACGCTCGCTCATTCCGATCATAACCACATCCTCGGAGATCATCAAAATATCTCCCCCTTCGATGGTATCACTGTCGGGAATACGAATCACGTTGCCTCGCAGCGAGTCGAAAATAGGATGAAACATCACCAACGTCTCCATCAGAATGGATTCCCTCAAACGGGCAGTTCGCGCAAATTGCGATAAAATTATACGATTTCCGACCACGGCCGCAAGGTCCCGGGTAAACAACAAATTCGGAGATGGTTGCAGACGGAGATCTTTTAAATGAGAATGTATGCCATCCACGGCGAATCGGGTAAGTCCGTGCGCATCCAATTCGAGCATGGGTTCGCGCTGGGTTGTAATCAACTTGTTCGGAAACCGCTTTACGAGACGCTCTACAAAAAACAAACGGGCGTCTTCCTTAGCGAAAACCTGCTCAATAAGGTCTACAATCTCGAAAATGTTATTCCCATCGGGCATGGCAACCCGAAATATTTCGAGCATTTCCTTGTGCTCAAAGCTGGCCTGGGACTCAAAAATGATATCATCAAACAGTAAATCGTGCATGTTGTCGGGGTGTACAAGCGACACCTCGGGACCTGGCGTATGCACAATAACTCCATTTAAACGATCTGTTTCGGAGAGTACCTGAATATTCATATAAGCTGCTGTGTTTATTCTTTTGATGATGCCACTCATCTGATG
>JAIUMT010000334.1 GCA_022565415.1 Balneolales bacterium
AATGACATCCAATAGTCTGTATTATCCGGATTAATCTCGGCGGCACGCTCGTAGTATGGCAAACTCTTGCGAAGCATATCCCGGGCTTGACGATCAAGTGCATCAGCTTCGTCGAGATCATCGGTGATATTGCGCTGATCGAAAATGTTTGCAGCACGGTTCTGATAAATAACGCCAAGTGTGTTAAATACGATATCTTCGTCTGGAGCCAATTCCGCAGCCACTACTAGCTCATCTTCAGCCTGTTGCGTAAGGTCTTCGATTTCAGTGTTGAGTTCTTCAATACGTTGCTCTGCTGCTGATATCTCAGATTGTAGCCGGGAAACTGTTGCAGCATCAGGACGTGGTTTGCGTTGCTCTGTTCGCAACTCACGAACATTGTCATTAAGCGAGCTGTACTTCTCACGGAGTTCATAGCCCATGACTAGTACAAACTGATAAATCTGTGTGCCAAATACTAAACGGTACTGAGCATTATCTGGATTTCGTTCAATTAACTCACGTACCACAATTAACGCGTTATCTACATCGCCCATTTGTAGGTAGGCATTTGCCAATTCCTGTGCAACTTCAATATCATCGCTGAAGTTTTCTCGCGCTGAGGCAAGTGCTACTAGTGCAGCATCGTGATCACCATTCTCGTTATGGAAATATGTTAGACGAAGGTAGCGGTAAGGCTCGGGATCTGGAGTTTTTTCGATGGCTAGCTCCATTGTGCTTATAGCTTGTTGAAGTTCACCCGTCATGTAGTAAACCTCAGCTAATACATCGAGAGCCTGAAGACTGTCCGGCTCAATGGCAATAGCGTTGCGTAGGTGATGTACAGAACGCTGAAGTCCTCGTTCGGTTGGCTCGCCTTCTTCAGGCACAATCAACGTGACCGCGCCATTGTACTCCTCACCCCAAATCTGAATAATCTGAATCGGAATAAATTCGCGTTCGTTGTTTGAGGTGCCTTGTTCTTCAAATAATTCCTCAGCACGATTAAACGCCTCACGCGCTTCGGTGTAATCGCCTTCACGCTGATCTACAGGCTTAGCCTTGCCTTTTTCACTCAGACCAATACCACGATAGTAATAACCAAGTGCATTTTGTGGATTGGTAACCAATGCTGCATCAGCCGCACTAATTACTTGATCGTAGTCGCCACGATTAAGGTTTAATTTTGCCGACTCGATGTTCGGGTCGCCACCACATGCAGCTACAAAACCGGCGAGTACCATTACCGAGAACAGCTTAGTAAGCAGAGATTTCATAATAATTTATTTAGTTTGATAGGTATAAATTCAATGTTTTAAGGTAACCATAGATGAAACGATGTGCAATAGATTAAGCCTCGCGGTATACTTGAAAGAATATGTTAAAGACTATGTATATATTGATTATCAGATAATAACGAATGAAACATTCAACATATTTATAACGCAATGAAACTTATTGTTCGTACATCCGATGCGCCGGAAGCAATCGGTCCTTATAGTCAGGCTGTTATTCACAATGGAATAGTGTACTGCTCAGGACAAATTCCGCTTGATCCAGTTACTATGGAATTTGTGGGTGATTCTATCGAAGATCAGACTTCACAGGTTATGAAAAATCTCGGGGCTGTTTTGAAAGCCGCTGGAACCAACTTTGGTAGCGTCCTCAAATGCTCAATTTTTTTGTCAGACATGAACGATTTTGCAAAAGTTAATGAAATCTATGCTGGGTATTTTCCTGAAAACCCGCCAGCTCGTGAGACTGTGGCCGTGAAGACGCTACCCAAAAACGCTCTCGTTGAAATCAGTTGTATCGCGGCGTTGTAATCTAGACTTGTATGATGGGTACTTTTTTAGGCTGATTTTGCCATTTAATAATTTGTGCTGATTTACCTACTTATGCGTTCGAAGGTAATATCAATATGTAAGGGAGACCTTTGTCATTATTTTAGATGCGATTGTTAGTCTTGGCGCGATTTTTATTTCGCGCAAGCTTACCTGCTTATGCGTTCGAAGGTAACTTCTCGGGTGTTACCAACACGGTCGCTCAAAATAACCCGAATGTCGTTACGAGCCGCCGGACTAAATCCGGGCAGGTGGTAAATCAGCACTCCAGCGAAGGGATCAAACTCAGCTATACCACGAACGCCGTTAACATAAAACTCAGCCGAGTTATGATTAACTCCTGAAATATCGTCGCTCACGCGCACTGTAGCGAACCATTTTCCATCACTTCGTCTGTAAATCCGTGGGCGTGAAATAGTGGGCGCGGTGGTATCACTTACTATCGAGAATGTTCCAAACGAAGATGTTGAGCCCTGAAGTCGATGCCCTCGAACTGATCCCCCCGCATATCCATACCTCCGGTTCGTTGCACTACCCGATACAGAATACAAGGCCACATTCTGCATATTGCGCTCATCATCGTTCATCAGATATCGGATGCGGATACCAGATTGAAGTGGTTCGTGGGTAGGACCAATCTCAATAAAAACCTGGTCTCCGATGTAGTGATATCTGATGGCTACAGTGAGCGTGTCGAACAACGAATTTGCTGGAAACTCAACTTCTAATCTTTGGTCCGGTGTTCGAATTCTGTTCACCTGACCTGGAATAACCCTGAACAGCATCATTTCATCGTCGTTTAACCGTAGAATTTGAGCTCCGGGATGGGTCAAATCAACCGACTGATTACCTGTCAGGTCAGACGCAACCACCGTTTTGTTCGAATAAGAACCGGTTTTTTGCAGACTGATGTCGAATTTATGTCGGTCGGAGGGATTGCTAATCCAATTATTTGTCCAGAATAGGTCGTTGAATCGTTCAGGGAAAGCTGCTTGTCCGCTTGGTAAACTTAGTGAGTCGACAAAAGAAGGGCGCGTTTGGGTAGCCGTTGGATTGATTTGTTCGCTGATGAGTGTTCCGCGGGCGATACTTGTGTTGCCAAAATAGTCGGAAGCCTCGATTCGCACCGAGTGGCGCCCATCGGGCAGCGATACAAATCCGCGCTGACCCACATCTTTATAAAAGGCTAAATTATTTCCATCCCGGATAAACATCCGTTGATAACCCCGCCTTTCCGATCGGAGTATCGAAAAGTTTCTGTCTAGGAACATCTGCCGCGAAGTACCCATCGCAAAACTATCGACTTGGGAATGAAAATACAGAGAATCGTTCACGAAGAGCTTCAAATCGTAGATTGCGTATACATTTCGCATGTTATCGGAACGGTCGGAAACATCAACAGCGAGTCCGACGGTGCCTGAGACGCGAACAGTTCCGAAAGTAAATTCCGTACCGGTTCCGCGAATCGGTACTCGGCTCGTGGCTTTGCGACTATTAACGAGCGCATCCGGTTGAATTGGCTCAATTGCTAGACTTGCAAACCGCGGCGGAACACTGTCGGGCACCCGAATTCCGGCAAGTAGCGGATTAAACGGGTTATTTGATGGAGTTCTCAGCTCGAAATGCAAGTGAGGCGGACCTATTCCGGTGTCGCCGGTAAATCCGATTAAATCGCCTTTTTTAAAGTGAATGTCGAGATGTTCCAGATTTTCGTTAAAATCGGCC
>JAIUMT010000335.1 GCA_022565415.1 Balneolales bacterium
AGCTATCGAAATTGTCAAAAATGGAATTCGAATGTTTCAGTCGGAATTCACCCGACACTGGCAAGAAAAAATGTGCGCGAAAATCGGAATATTCGATTCCAAACCAGAAGATTTGACGCTTCTCCAGTAATTACTAACACTGATGAAACGCCATCAGGTCTACTTTACGAATGCATTCAGAAGCTTATCGTCATTAGTTTCCCAGAAAGAGGAGAATCGCTTTACACCACTTTTCTCGCATAGTATCGGAGTTCAAAACTGGCTAGAACTGTGGGAAACCCGGGTTTTAGGTCAGGATTTAACTCCACAGGAAATCGAAACCGCTATGAATAAGGTGAATCCTGCGTTTATTCCTCGTAATCACCGAATTGAAGAGGCTATTGTTTTGGCTACCTCAAAAAACGATTTCTCTCAATTTGAAACGCTAATGCAGGTTTTAGCGAAACCTTATAATTACCGAAACCAGTTTGAGGAGTACGCAAACCCGCCTACAGCCGATCAACGGGTCACTAAAACCTACTGCGGGACATAAGTCGATTTTTAATCGAAATCGTTAATGGTTTTCTCTGAAGGCCCACGTTCACTTCGCAATCTCTGCGAAATATTTTCAGCTTCCCGCATCACGCGTAGCACGTTTAGTCCGGCGATTTTTTCCAGGTCTTCCTCAGAATACCCCCGTCTTAATAATTCTGCGAACAGGTCTGGATACGTGGTAACGTCTTCGAGACCGCGGGGCAATAATGAAATCCCATCGTAATCGCCACCAATCCCGAGATGGTCTACTCCGATTCGGTCGCGTATATAGTCGATATGGTCGGCTACGTGCTCTAATGTGGCAACGGGAGGGGTGTTTTCGCGCTGCCAGACGTTCATGTAGGCCCGAACGCTATCTGGCTGACCCGTGTACAAATATTCAAGCTCTGCTCGACGCGCGTTCATGCTCGCGATGTGTTCGTGTAAGGGCTGATGCAGAAATGCCGGGATGAAGGTCATCATTACAACTCCGCCGTTTTCTTTGGTTAGGTCGAGGACGTCGTCGGGTACATTTCGTGGGTGCATGTTAAGTCCCATGGCCGATGAGTGAGAAAATATTACGGGCGCTTCTGAAACGCGAATCGCATCCCGCATGGTTTGGGCTGAGGCGTGTGATAAATCAACTAGCATACCCAGGCGATTCATTTCGCGCACAACTTCTTCGCCGAATCCGGTTAGTCCGCCGTTTCGGGGTTCATCCGTGGCTGAATCAGCCCAGTCGAGCGTTCTACCATGGGTAATCGACATATAACGGGCTCCCAGGTTGTACATCATGCGGAGAACAGCTAACGAGTTTCCGATGGAATGTCCGCCTTCCATACCAATTAACGAGGCTATTTTGCCATCGGCGAATACGCGTTCTACGTCATCGGCGGTAAGCGCCAGCTCGAAATGCTGAGGATATCGCTCGATCATTCTGTACACGAAATCGATCTGCTCTAAGGTTGCTTGAACGGATTCGGCCTCTGGAATATTCGGCGACACATAAACGGACCAAAATTGACCTCCGATTTTGCCTTCACGCATGCGCGGGATGTCGGTATGCATCATGCGAGCCAACGAAGTGGTGTTCATGAAATCGAGTAAATCGAATTTGTAGTCGGCTCGGTGGCGATATTGGATGGGAACGTCGTTGTGTCCGTCGATGAGGGGCACACGTTCTAAAATCTGAATGGCTACGTCGCGATATGCCGCCCGTGCAGTAGAGTCGGTTTGTGAAATCCCCTGGTTATTCGGGTTGGAAAACGCTGTGTTCGGACTAACAAAAAAGCCAAATAAAACGACTAGAAGTATTTTTTTCATGTGTATGCGAATATTTCGATTGGACAGAACACGCCGGGCGGTACTGAAATTTGGTTTCGTCGAAGTTATGAAATTCAATCCGTTTCGACCGCATTCGTATTTGGCTGATTTTCTTGAGAGGTTTAATTATACTAGAACGAATAAAATTATACTGGTATGAATCGATTCTTAATTCTCATATTTCTCGGATTTTCGGGCGTTGCTCTAACTTCCTGCGGACTCAAGCTTCCGGCAGATTTCATCCAAATAGAGCCAAATCAGTCAAAGCCGGCGCTAAATCGTGGATCTGGTCCCAGAGATATTTCAGGACAACTGCAAGCCAAAACCGAATACCAGGCCAGTCCCGCTTGGATCGGAAACGTTGATCCCGACATGTTGCCCTACATAAACGAGGCCCGCAGTGAAGGGCGTAATTGCGGAGATGAATATTTTCCGCCAGTTGGTCCCGTTGAATGGAACGAGGATCTGGCAACGGCAGCCTTGCGTCACACCAGCGACATGGCCACCAACGCGTTCGCCGGTCACACAGGCAGTGACGGATCCTCTGCAGGAGAACGCATCAGAGAAGCCACCAACATGTTTCGGGCAACGGCTGAAATCGTAAACCTCAACCGCCCCACGTATGAAGGATCGATACAGGGATGGCTTAACAGCCCGGGACATTGCCGCATCATCATGATGGAAACCTTCACACACATCGGCGCATCCGTTTCTGAAGGTCCGCATCGCGACCGACCTGATTTCATAGCACCTTACCGGGTCGTGAAATTCGCCCACGGCATGCGATCTTCTGAAGTCGAAGAACTAAAGAATCATTTCAGCGGCAAAAACATCCGGGTTTACGGTGCCAGCACCTGCGGACGCACAGATTATTTCATCCTAACGCTGAGGCAGGCCGGGCTCGATTTCAGCGCCTACTACACAGACCGCGACGATGCCGCAAACAGTGCCATGTGGGCCGCTATTCACCAACAAAACGCGCGACAAACCCGGGTCGACACACCGGTAATCGTAGTAGATGATATTGTTGTTACCGGAGTCTCGTCGCTGCAACAACTCTACGAAGAAACCAAATAAGTCAATTTCCGCCTAAATATGGCGGTTACTCACACATAGAATGAGTATAATTCAATCAGATTAAAGCAAACCATTTTATCCAATTTACTCTGATGGGATTTACATTTCTGGCAACTGCCGACCTGCACCTTGGAAAATCATCAGCCGGCTCTGAACTTCCTGAAAACAGGCGATCCAGCGCGATTATTTGGCAACGAATGGTCGACTACGCCATTCAGCACCGAGTTGATGCCGTCTTATTAGCAGGCGATGTGGTCGATCAGGATAACCGATTTTTCGAAGCGCGTTCGGCTTTGGCGCGCGGATTTGGAGCGCTGAACGAAGCCGGAATCCCAGTCGTGTTGGTGGCCGGAAATCATGATTTTCAGGTCTTGCCGGAGTTACTACGAAACTACAGCTTCGATAATGTGCATTTTTTGGGCGAAGGAGGTCGGTGGTCGGCGAAAACGTTGGAATTTGCCAAGGGATCGGTTCAATTTGTAGGATGGTCGTTTGCGAGCAGGGTTCAGCGAGAGAACCCCATGGAGGAGTTTGATGCGAATCTCATCAGCCCCGATATTCCGGTTGTCGGACTCCTGCACGGAGATTTCGGCCTGATCGATAGCGTTTATGCACCTCTTTCTGAGGCAACCC
>JAIUMT010000336.1 GCA_022565415.1 Balneolales bacterium
CGTTTAGTTGAATCCCAAATGATGCGCCAAACTGTATATCGTGCGTCGAGAATTCATTAGTGAAGTACCCACTTTGCGTTCTTCCATCGAAGTCTTGAACACCGGCGTAGGTTAAATCGAACGAAAGGCCGGCACTTGGAGGAAGGGGAAATGTAGCCTGAACGGTGGCAAACCGGCGGTCAAAGCTCATGGCCGCCCCGGTCATATCGACCTGATTGTACCGTATTCCAGCGGCTATAGCCGGATTGTGATAGGCATAAATGCCTTCTCCGCCACCAGCTACGTAAGCATTCCCGATTCCAACTGTTCGCGGAGATATTCCGATTCGGGTGTAAGAACCCACCGTTCCGCCGTCCTGAGCCTGAACAGTTTCCCAAATTCCGGCAAATGTTACCGATAATCCGACGAGGACAGATAATGTTATACGTTTGATTTTCATTAGTCGAGCATCAAGAATTTCCCGGTAATTTCGCTACCGCCAGTTTTGATTCTGTAAAAGACAGGTCCGTTGGCCACACGCATTCCATTCGCATCGCGCCCGTCCCAGGCCACTTCGTAGATGCCTGTTTCAACAATAGCCGGCTGATGTAATGTGTTGATTCGGTTCATACCGAAATCGTACAGTTCAACGCTGAAATTGCCGGTTTGACTGGTTTCGAAACGCAATCGAACTATGTTATGCTGTGTGAGGCTGAATGGGTTGGGATAGGCGTACGACTTCACGGAGGGAGCGTCGTCTTGGTAGATGTTGCCGCCAGTGAAGGGGAAGTCGACTCGGGTGATTTCCCAGGTTTGTCCGTTGTCTGTTGTGGATATGAGTCCGTCGCTGGTTCCGATCCAGATACGTCCGTCACCGGAGGCTGCCGACCGAAATTGAGGATCGGATTTCAAGAATGCGTTGGCTGAGCGTATTTGTGGCTGACGAATCCAGGTGGTTCCATTATCGGAGCTTATGAAAAGTCCGGAGTCTCCTGCGGCGAATATGGTGCTACCGTTGAAACTTATGTCGTTGATTCGCTCTCCGGGGAGGTGTTGGCGAAAGGAGAGGCCCTTGTCGGTGGTGGAGACCAGGCCTTGTTGCTCGCCCGAACCCGTAATCCAGTTCGTTAGCCAAACGTTGCCGTCGTGTGGATTTTGTCGAATGCGAATCACCCAGTTTCCGAGCATTCCCGTAGTTGCGCCGCTTGCTCTGATGTGCCTCCACCGAATGCTGTCGGCAGGGGCGCTCATCGCATTGTCTGAAATGTTGACTCCACCTGCGGTTCCGGCCCAAACATGCCCATCAGAATCGATCATTGCGCTGAAACCCAGAAAATTTTGCCAACCCAGTGGGTATCGTCCGAAATTCGGAGAATCTTGCTGGGGTGCTCGTGGATCGAAGAAAAAATCATATTCATTTTCTGGATCGAGTTCGTCGAGCTCGAAAGGTGGCAATAAAACACGATCCCAAGTCTGACCAAAATCCGTTGAGCGTCGAATACCAGAAGCCCATGCGGCTGCGAAAATGACGTCTCCGCGAAACGTTACATTAAATGGCGGAGATTGCTGTGGCACGATAATCGGAGTCGCGCCTATATCCTGTCCGCCGTATCGGATGGTCGACTCGTCAGGGTCATCTAATGGTGGTTCTACATACCGCCAATTTGTGCCTCCATCAACCGATATATAAAATCCCATTCCTGTTTGTACAGATGCAGCCGCTGACGTGGCATTATAGCCCAAACCAACCACGACGGTATCGGCAGCTAAATCGATAGAAAACATTCTTCCGCGACCACCATTTACCGAATCGGCTTGCTCAGGCAGATACCAATCGTGACTGTTTCCGATATTTCTGGCCAACATCGGACCAACCCAAAGGGTATCTCCGGATGCACCTATGTTTGATATGGCATTTTGGGAGAATATGCTGATGCGTTCCTGTAATGGTCCGCCAGACTGAGCCGAAACTTCTATTGGATGTAAAAATCCGGCCACGATGAGTAGATAGAGTAGTTTTCGAAGCATTAACGGATGAATCTCATTTGTGATTGAACGGTGTCGCTGCTGAATCCGAAGTTGTCGATGGCATGATAGAATAGGGTGTACACATCCGGATTGTTGGTAGAGCTGAGTTGAAACTGCCGAGTAAACAGGCTGTCGCCGGGAACACTATCTCCGGAAAAGCCACCATCAGGAATCTGCGAGGCACTTCCGTCGTCGTACATTCGGAATGGCGATCCTGGCAGGAAGTTATTATCCTGGTCGCGAATTCCAACGACAACCCGATTTATTAAAGATTGGTCGAATGGGTGAACAACCTTGGCTTTGAGCTGGAAAAGTACGGATGATTGTCCTTGAGCTGGAATCAAGACCGTATCGGGGTTCTCGACAAACTCGATATCAGGAACTCCGACAGGGAATCCCGAGATAGTAAGACTGGATTGAGCGGTATTCGAAAGAAGGGCATCTTCGGTGCCAATAAATGTACTAATGGAATACTCCCGAAAATCGAATGTGCGAACGTCGAGGTCGAAACTGGTTTCGATGCGTGAAGAAGATCCTTCAGGCAATGTTGCAGATCCTTCGAGTACTATTTCGCCGTTTGTACGATTGCGTAACTCGTAAATAAATTGCGCGTTAGGATGGGAGGCAAAAGAGTTGCTTTGTTCTATGTCGACACGAATCTGTACCGATACTGTTGTGTCGCGAATTCCATCAGATGGAGTAAAAGCGACTTCATTTGGAGACAGTGAGAACGATTTTATTTGAAATACCTCTGCCGACTGTTCAACAGAAGGAATGTCATTGCAAGCGGCCAAACTAAGCAAAAATGCCAGGGCTACTAAAGGGTAATATGATTTCAATACCGATAAATTGATGGGTTAAAGACAGGTTTGAAGTATAGCCTTGATGCGTGCGAATGTCAACCAAATGGGTTGCTGCATTGTTTAGTGTCGGTTCAATTATTTAAAAATGACTTTCCAAAACGGGTTGATTTAGGCCATATTGTGCCTTGTTGCAAAAAAGTCGATGCAGTGTTGCGACAATGTTTCTGCAATAGACATCGAAAATGCTCAAATCTCATAGTTTATCGAAGCATTGTTAAAAATAACGCAAAATTCTCATTGACATTGCCATACATTGCATATAATTTCTGCACCATGTTACAGAACACAAACATTATTACCCGTTGGTGGTGGCCGCTATTGCAGCGGTTCGCATAAGGTGTGTCTGTACATAGAACTTTCCTGACGAACCCGCATCAGTCTACTGTTGTGGGTTTTTTTGTTTAAAGAATCCAATATTTCAATGACTTTCGAACAATTTACTTCGTTATCTGAGCAGTTTTCGGCAATTCCCGTATATCGTCGGGCGCTGGCTGATATTCTAACTCCGGTTTCTCTTTTTCTGAAAATCCGGGAAGATGCAACCATGCCGTTTCTGTTTGAGTCGGTTGAAGGTGGCGAAAATCTGGCCCGATATTCGTTTTTGGGATGCAATCCATATCAGGTTTTGCGCATGCAAGAAGGAACCCC
>JAIUMT010000337.1 GCA_022565415.1 Balneolales bacterium
CGTTTATCGGAGGCGAGGAGTCTAAAATCTCGAGTGAACCTATGAAATTGCTCGGACTCCTGGCTGGTGACAAGAAAGTGATCGAAGCTTCGTTCCCGATCGACGCTACAGCAACGCGTGTACCGACCATCGAAGGACACCTGATTGCGGTTAAAGTGAAATTTAAGTCAAAGCCGGAATCAGCCGAGGCAATTAAAGAAACCCTGCGTAACTGGAAAAATCCGATCGAGTCGATGGACTTGCCGTCGTCTCCGAAAGTTGCGCTGAAGGTGTACGACGACGAGCGTTTCCCTCAGCCTAGAAAGAATGCCTACAACGAAAATGGCATGCAGGTTGGGATTGGACGGGTTCGTGAGTTGGATTTTTTCGATGCCGGATTTGTTGCGTTGGGTCATAATACCTGTCGCGGTGCGGCGGGAGTGGCAATTTTGAACGCTGAATTACTAGTTAAGCAAGGATTTATCGGAGCATAATCTAAATCGGAGCATGATATGAACGACCTGAGGACTGAAATTTTAGCCATTGCTGAGAATCCGCCGGATAAAGTGCCAGCGGGATTCTACGAACTTTTTGCGCGTTTTCTGAAGGCGCTTGAGGCGGGGGAAATCAGGTCTGCTTCGAAGCTTGATGGGAAGTGGGTCGTGAATACCTGGGTGAAGCAGGGTATTTTGCTCGGATTTCGTTATGGGAAAAATCAGACATTGGATGCGTCGGGATCGTTTCATTTTTTTGATAAGCATACCTATCCGACTCAGGAGGTCCCGGGCGTGGACCGTAACATTCGTATTGTGCCGGGCGGATCTTCTGTGCGATCCGGATCGTATATCGGCTCGAATGTTACCATGATGCCGCCGATGTATGTAAACTGCGGAGCTTTTGTAGACGACGGGACCATGATCGACTCGCATGCTTTGGTTGGGAGTTGTGCACAGATTGGGAAGCGAGTGCATTTGAGTGCGGCTGCTCAGATTGGTGGCGTGCTGGAGCCTATTGGCGCTACACCGGTAATAATCGAAGATGACTGCCTGGTCGGTGGCAATTCTGGTGTGTATGAAGGCACTCAGGTTGGAGCCGGAGCCGTGATTGGCGCGGGCGTTGTGCTCACCCGATCGATACCCGTTTACGATATTGTGAATCAGAAAGTGTATCGGGGCAGCGTCGAAGAACCCCTCAGAATACCAGCTGGAGCGGTTGTTATTCCGGGATCAAGACCAATTTCATCGAATGTATTCGCTAGGGAACATGCACTGGCCGTGAGTACCCCAATTATTGTGAAATATCGCGACGATAAAACCGATGCATCGACTATGATTGAAGAGCTTTTGCGATAAGCTTTTGACGTGTATATTCGAAGTTAAGGCAGGACATTTTTCCTGCCTTTTTTTTATGCTGTTGATAAATAGTCCGTATAAACCTTCACTGTGAAATTGCCCTTTCAGTATGAATCAGC
The DNA here is from genome assembly GCA_022565415.1 of Balneolales bacterium. Classification (GTDB taxonomy): domain Bacteria; phylum Bacteroidota; class Rhodothermia; order Balneolales; family HLUCCA01; genus HLUCCA01. Next base: position 1,451 of record JAIUMT010000337.1, read on the forward strand.
CATATTTTCCCGAAAATAACCACCTCCGACAAAGTAAATTGAGACAGATTTTTGAGAAAGCGCCTAAGGGGGCTATAAATCTCGGACTTGGTCAGCCGGGAGAAGATACGCCTGCGTTTATTCGGGAGGTTGCGGCGCGTGTGGTGCGCGAGAAACCAATGGGTTACACGTTGAATGCAGGTATTCTGTCGCTGAGGGAGAAGTTGGCTAGTGAATATGCGCATTTGGGTGTAACGCCCGATCGAGTTTGTGTAACTGCAGGGGTTCAGGAAGGATTGTACGCGTTGTTCTACGTGCTTCTCGATGATAAAACGGAGATTTTGTTGCCAGATCCAGGTTTTTTGACCTATCCATCATTGTCGGCGCTGAATAAGTGTGAGCCTCGATACTATTCGCTAACTGCGGAAGATAATTTCAGATTCAATGCGGATCGAGTGATTGAAAATGTGACTCATAAGTCATCTGTGATTTTGATTGCACATCCCTCGAATCCCACAGGATCGGTTGCCACGCACGAAGAGCTTCGCAAGTTGGTAGATTTCGCCAAGAATCGAAAAGAAGGTCCGATTTGGCTTGTTTCGGATGAGGTGTACGCGGGGATGAGTTATACTGAAAGTGCTAGTTTGGCCGATTATATGGATGAGTATCCATATATCATTGTGCTGAGGGGGGCGAGTAAGAGTCACCATATGACAGGCTGGCGATTGGGCTGGACGATTATGCCAGAAATTCTATCCAAAAAGTACATCGCTGCTCATCAATACATTACGACGTGTGTGTCTACACTTACCCAAGAGACATTTAATGCCATTCGCGGGACAGAAGCCGAAAAAGAATGGCTGATCTATCAGAATAATCTTTATAGAACCAAGCGGGATATGGTGGAGCGTTATTTAGGCGATAAACGCTCGTTGTACGGAGGTGAAGGAGCTTTTTACTGGATAATGAAACTAACTGAAGAAGATTTGGGCAATGGTTCTGATGAAGATTGGGTAATGAAAACCATGAATGACCACTTAGTCATGACTGTGCCTGGATCTGCATTCGGACATCAAACAGAAGGATATGTTCGCATCAGTTATGGTCCGGTAATGGAAGAGCTCGAAAAAGGACTAAAGATCTTGAGCGAAGTGTTAGAGCGGTGAATGGCTAGGTAGTTTTCGTCTTTAATCTTTCTTGTTTTTAAGCATCAAACTGGAACGGGGCTTGATAATAACGCAACTGAAATTTGTAATGTGAATTAGCAGTCTTACTTTTTCGTCTTAATTCGGTATTAAGCACCGTAACTAATTACTCATCCAATTCGCCAAGGCGAAATTCCGAAAAGTCCATTTTGAATTTCGAAACCAGCGCCAGTGCGTCTTCTTTATTTGGCTTGTCGATATAAAGTTCAACTTTTCCCGATTTACTACCAGGCACATCCTTAATTGCCGACATCGATTTAACCTGAAGAATAAACTTGTTTCCACGTAGAAATTTTGATTCATAATCGAATCGCCGAATGCTCGAAAAAGGAACAGAAATCGTTTTTAGATCCGATTTTACAAATCCGATAATGGCGTCGGCCGACTCAAACTCCAGCTCAAGCGACTGCTCCTTTAATGTAATAAGTCCCGTAACAGTGGTGAGTCCGCCATGAACTCCTCTAATCGTAAAACTCACGGAATGATGTGATTGTAACATAGTCGAATTATAATAAATCAGATAAGTATATTGAAGTGTCCAATTTAACAGTATAACGTCTGAATTATTAAACAAAAAGATGACATTTTCCAGACTGCAAATTACCTCTGCATTCGTTGCTTTTTTCATGTTGGGGTGTTCTACAACATCTGAAGTAATACAAGCTACAAAAAGTGACGATACAGTCACAGAAAGCACTACTGCTTCAAGAGTCATTACTAGTATTCCAAAAGATGTTGATAACAGCAATTTGACGCTCGATGAACAGATTCTGAACTCTGGCGCTCCGCTGATTTACGAGCAAACCGCCTACAACGTCCGATTCTACAATTTAGATATCGAACTTTTTCCAAACACCAAGACGATTTC
>JAIUMT010000338.1 GCA_022565415.1 Balneolales bacterium
GTTGCGGTTGCTATTGCGATGTTCGGATTGCAAAGTCCGGCTGCGTTGGTAACAGTTGTGGGCGTTTTAGTTGAAGTCCCCATCATGTTAAGCCTTGTTGCCTTATCCAATAAATGGAAGTATTAATTATGGCAATACATCCTGATTGAACTTCCAACAAAGTACAGGTACGGTAAGATTTGGTAATTTAGCCAATAAATGCTAGTTTCCGTCAAATAAATGACGCAATTATGCAATATTTAGTCAGAGACATATCAAAAATTGTTCTAAATAAAGTACAACCTAACAAAGTTGTACTCATTCTCGGTGCGCGTAGAGTCGGAAAAACGATACTTGTAAAAGAGCTTCTTGAAAAAGTACGTGAGCCCGTTCTCATACTAAATGGCGAGGATATTAACGCCCACGACATGCTTTCCATCAGAAGCGTAGAAAACTACAAGCAGATTCTGGGATCATACAAGTTTCTATACATTGATGAAGCACAAAAAATACCAGAAATTGGTTTGAAGCTTAAGTTAATGATAGATGAGATCGAGGGGCTTAAAATCATCATTTCAGGATCCTCATCGTTGGACATCTACAGGGAAGCGGGTGAACCCCTTACGGGCAGGAAATACACTTTTCACTTATTTCCCTTAGCTGAAAATGAATACAATCAAATTGAAAATAATATTTCAAAAGTTGATTCGGTTCGTGAGAGATTAATTTATGGTAATTATCCCGAACTGTTACACATACCCGACAGAGAGGACAAAGCTGATTACCTAAATGAACTGGTTAGTTCCTACTTGCTCAAAGATATTTTAGTTTATGAGAACATCAAGAATTCACAAAAAATATTCAATCTGTTGCGTTTAATTGCTTTTCAAATTGGAGGAGAGGTTTCTCTTCAGGAACTGGGCAAACAGCTGGGTATAAGCAAAAATACGGTTGAGAAGTACCTCGATTTACTTTGCAAAGTGTTTATACTTCACAAAGTTGAGGGATTCAGCAGAAACCTGCGCAAAGAAATTACTAAAAATTCTAAGTGGTATTTTATTGACAACGGAATCAGAAATGCCGTCATAGCCAATTTTAATCCAGTTGAGTCTAGAAATGATGTGGGTGCTTTATGGGAAAACTATATGATTAGCGAACGATTGAAATTCCAGGAGTATAACCGAATTTCATCCAATAACTACTTTTGGAGAACTTACGATCAACAGGAGATTGACTGGGTTGAAGAAAGAGGTGGTTCGCTGTTTGGTTATGAGTTTAAGTGGAACGAATCGAAAGCAAAAACGCCTACTCAATGGGCTAAGACCTATCCCGATTCATCATTTGAAGTGATTAACAAAAATAATTTTATGATTTTTTTAAAATAGGAGTCGATAGAGTTTATACCCCGGATTAATCGAATTGGTGACTATTTCTTGATTAATACTGAATTAAATCAACCTTCCACCTTTCAACCGTTTATACAAAATTTCAACGGAGCAGGCCATCATTGGGAAGCGCAAGTAAACTTTTCGGAAAAATGTGCTTTTCTAAATGATTTATCACTTCTGGGGCTTATATTGAGGTATATCATTTTCAGTATATGCCTCAGTACCATCGAGTAATGACATCAGCAACAAATGTTTTCCTGATTGGTGAGAAGATTGTTTTACGGGCGTTCGAACCCGGCGACGAAATTATGGTCGCACGACTCGAAAACCACCCAGACCCACGAGAAACGTTATTCTATGCCCGTCCCACATCCGTTGAGCAGCAACGAGATAAATCCCAGACTCAGCTTCGCGACCCGAACACCATTCTACTAACGATTTGTGATAAGAGCTCGAACGAACCTATCGGTCAGACTGCGTTCGTGCGAATTGATTGGGTTGGCCGGATGGGCACATTCTACCTGGGCATCGCCGATAAGCAAAACTGGTCGAAAGGCTACGGCTCCGAAACTACCCGCTTAATGGTCGATTATGCATTCAAAACGCTGAATTTCAACAGAGTTGAACTCAAAGTCGCCGCCGAAAACACCGCCGGATTCCGAGTTTACCAAAAAATCGGATTCCTACACGAAGGTACACTACGTCAAGCCATGTTTCGCGATGGAAAATACAGCGATTTCCACGTTATGGGCATCCTCCGCGAAGACTACATCAAAAAATAATCTTAATTGTGCGCCATGGACTCATTCAAATTATTCCCACTTTTGCTTTTATTACTGGCCGGATGTTCTTTGGAAACAAGTGATATTTCGTTGTTCGATGCTGAACCCGACGTCCGCGTAAGAATTATTGAAGGCGCAAACGAGCTTACACTTAACTCGGAGAGCACAATTCGCGCCCGGCTGTCTGATCGGGATGCAAGTTTGAGTCCGCCCGTTACTATTTCCGTTATAAATCGAAATAACAATCCGTTGATGCAAATTTCGACCACCGATGGTGATCAATACCTCACCTCCGAACTGCTACTTTCACCCACATCCGTCTTCACAATTGAGAATGTTCCTTACGGAGTGGGCTGGTGGTGGGGCGGAGTCGAAACCCGTTCGTACGAAGGACAACTTCACGTGTATATCGACAGCCTTAACGCCATCGACGCGGTGCTGAATCTACCCATGGAAGAGTACTTAAAAGGGGTGATTCCATACGAAATCGGTCCGGCATCCCCGCTAGAGGCGCTCAAGGCCCAAGCCATCGCAGCACGTTCGGAGATTGTCCAAACCATGATTACCGGCAAGTACAGAGGCGAGTTTCATGATGTGTGCGCTGATGTAGAGTGTCAGGTTTTCGCAGGAAATATTCGTCGCTCGGAGCGATCCGATTCGGCCGTAACGCTAACCCGCTGACAAGTATTGATGTACGAAAACGAGGTTATTGACGCCTATTACGCATCAAATTGTGGCGGAATGTCGGAGCAGGTCGAGAAAGTTTGGCCCTGGCGAAGCGGCCCAAAACCCTATCTCATATCTCAATTCGACGGGGTTGGAACTCAAAGCATAGATCCTCAAAACGATATCGACTCTTGGCTAAACACGGAAGTCTTATCCTGGTGTAATCCGAACATTCACACCGAATTACCTGACTGGAGTAAAGCCAATTTTCGGTGGGAGCGAGAAGTTTTCCCGTCCGATTTCGTGGCGGGGTTTGCCCATGTTGATTCACTGCGTATTCTCGAGCGTGGTGCCTCCGGACGAATTCATCGCTTACAAGCCTGGCAGCAGGGTGTGGCCACGGAACTCGATTTCGAGCTGGCGATTCGCCAAATGAATCACCCTCCGCTGCGCAGTTCGGCATTTACGTGGACCCAAACCGATTCGTCATTTGTGTTTAAAGGGGCGGGATGGGGTCATGGCGTGGGTATGTGTCAGAGCGGGGCCGTTGCCCGGGCGATCAGCGGCATTCAGCACGACGATATTCTGGCGCACTACTTTCCTGGAACCCGGCTCGTTGCCGTTTTTTGAGAGAAAACATATTAAATGCCCCGATTTACGAGAATTGTA
>JAIUMT010000339.1 GCA_022565415.1 Balneolales bacterium
AAATTTCGCGTGAAATCAGCATTCCGTTCACCGTTGGTGGAGGTATACGTTCGGTCGAGGAAATAGCCTATTTACTTCATGCAGGAGCCGACAAAGTATCACTTAACAGCAGTATTGTTCGGGATCCGGACCTCATAACCCGTGCGGCAGACAGTTTTGGATCTCAGTGTATCGTAGCGGCGTTAGATGCAAAAAAAACGGGCAACAGTTGGAATATATTTGTTAAAGCCGGAACAGAAGACACAGGAATAGATGCCATCGAGTGGGCAACTGAGGTCTATAATCGCGGTGCTGGGGAAATCTTGCTTACCAGCATGGACAGAGACGGCACGAAATCGGGATTTGATGTCGAACTGCTTCAAATAATAAGCAAAAAAGTGCCGATTCCTTTGGTAGCTAGTGGGGGCGCCGGGACCATTCAGCATTGTATTGATGCGATATTAATTGGTAAAGCAGATGCCGTTTTAGCAGCATCCATATTTCATTTCAAAGAAATTGAAATTGAACACTTGAAGCTTGCCATGGCCGAGGCAGGACTGCCTGTCCGGATGAAGTAGTCCTAACAGCTATATCTCATCTAAGTACAAGAGCTGTATTTAATTAAATCGGTTTACAAAAATTTACAACTACGTGCAGCAAAATAAGTACTAACAAGCGTACGGGGCCAACTGACTTAACTACGTATTAAATACCAGCGTTGAAAGCGCTTTTCTGTTGCAACATGGTTACTGAACCTTTTTGTATACACTTTGCACATACTTGGCACATCAAGCCCACACTATGCATCAAGGTCATAAATCATCAGTCAATTCGTTTAAAGTCCGTTTTTAAGCAAAGCATTACTTGACATCACCAAATATTTTCCCCTTATTACATAGCGGTCGGTTTTATGTTAGGGAACATACGCTCAGACACTTTTCTTCGTCATCATACAGACCGCCTTCGTCGAAACAGCCAGATTTTATTGTTAGGAGTTTATCATGAATTACGAATTCTCGAGTACCGAGAAGTCCGCATGTGGTGTCGGATTTATCGCCAGTTTAAAAAACGAACATACTCACTCACATTTGCAAAAAGGGTTACACGCTCTTCGTTGCATGGAACATCGGGGCGCATGTGCCGCCGATCAGATTACCGGTGACGGTGCGGGAATTATGACCGACATCCCATTCGAACTGTTCGGTTATGAAAAGGAAGCTATTGCTGTAGCATCTTTGTTTACTCCAACCCAGCCCGAAAGAAAACGAATCGCTTTGCGCGTATTCGAAGAGACTTTCGCATTCATGGGCCTCAAAGTACTCGAATACCGAAATGTACCTATAGACACCACCGTTTTGGGTCCGGAAGCGTTGGAAGCCATGCCTGGTATCATCCACGCTATTATCAAACGACCAGATCATTGCCGAACCAACTCATCTTTCGATAAACTTCTTTATGCTGCCAAGCAGCTAACCCGAACTAAAGAGAAAGAAAACGGCATCAGTAAAGAGTTCTTTTTTACTTCTTTGTCTGCTAATACAATAAATTACAAGGCGTTAACCCAGTCTAAAGATCTAGATAAATTCTACTTAGATTTGCAAAACCCGACGTTCAAAACACGTTTTGTTTTGTATCACAGACGTTTTTCGACGAACACCAAAACCTCGTGGGACAAAGTTCAGCCCTTCCGACTGATCGGTCACAATGGCGAAATCAACACCATCGCTGGTAACCGTTCCTGGGCATATTCACGCGAACGATACCTAGGTTTGCGCGAAGACGAACTCCTAACCCACCAGGGAATCAGCGATTCGGGCTCCCTAAATGAAATGGTTGAGGCGCTCCTTTACAGAAGTTCCATCCCGCATGTTGAAGATATTCTTGCGCTGATGATGCCTCCGGCTGATGGTCGCAACCCATTTTATAAATTTTGGAGTCGTGCCATGGAACCGTGGGACGGACCCGCATTCGTGACCTACGCAAACGGACATTCAATTGGTGCCCGACTGGACCGAAATGGTTTCCGGCCTTGTCGCTGGTCTGTTACCGACGACCATTTTTACCTGTCTTCTGAGGCAGGTTCGTTCGAAGTTGATGAGTCTACGATTCTGCGAAAAGGTACTTTACATGCCGGAAGTGGCGTAAAAGTTGATTTGGACAAAGGCGAAGTTCATTTCCGTGACCCAAGTCAGTCGCGTGAAAACTACGATGCCAATTTCGACCCACGACTCGCGCCGGTTAAATCCCTCGGCATTGGGAAAGAACCCAAGCTCTTAGCGAAAAAACATATTTTCAGCTACTCAGACGAAGATGTTAAGCGCATGCTTATACCGATAATTCAGGATGGCAAAGAACCCATTGGTTCTATGGGCGATACCGCTCGACCTGCTATTTTGTCAGACGAGCCACGCTCCTTTTTCGATTATTTCTACCAGACCTTTGCGCAGGTCACAAATCCGCCTCTGGATTACATCCGCGAGGAAATGGTTACCGATTTGACGGTTCATTTGGGTAAAAAACCAAACATTTTCGAAAAGAAAGAACTCATTCCGCCTGCTCTTGCTTACGAGCTGAAAAGTCCGATTATGACACTCGGCGAGATGGAGTATATTCGCAGTCTGGATGGAGTTAATGAAAAGCACCTTCGTGTGAAGACCAAAGTGCTGGATATGACCTTTGATCTGTCTCACGGGGTGGTCGGACTTCGTTCGCGCCTGCGAAAACTAACCGAGGAAGCTTGCGAAGCTGTAACAAACGATCACTCGATTATTGTGCTCAGCGATGAAAAAGCGGACTTAAACAACGCCCCGATTCCAAGTTTGCTCGCGCTTCGGGCATTAGTGAACAGCCTCAACGAAACCGGTCAGCGACTCAACGCATCCATCGTGATTCACTCGGGTGAAATTAAAAGCACGCATCATGTTGCCGCCTTAATCGGATTTGGCGCGTCGGCTGTGTGTCCGTATGTGGCGTTGGAACTGGCTCGTTTCGAAGATGACCGCAATCTGCGCAATTTGGATCCCGATCTTAAAGAGCAGAATTTAGTGAAGGCGTTTGAGTCCGGATTGCTGAAAGTTATGGCCAAAATGGGTATCTCGGTTGTTCGTAGTTACCAAAGCTCGAAACTATTTACCGCTATTGGTATCGGAAAAGATATGGCCAAAGAGTTCTTCCCGGGACTTTACAGTCCGATTGGCGGAATCGAACTCGAGCACGTAGTTGAAGATATCGTCAAGAAACTGGATTTGGCCAAGGGCGCCATGGAAAACGACAAGGTCATCAAAACCTATTTCTGGAAAGAGCACAACCGCGGCAAGGAAGGCGAAAAGCACTCCATGACAAACACGCGCTCGAAAATCATTCATGAACTTGTTCGGGAGACCGGATTCAGCCTTAAGTCGGTCGAATTGTTCAACGAGTACTTGAAAGTCGGCGAGGATGATGCTCCAGTAAATGTGCGTCACTTATTTAATTTGAAAGAAGCTCCGGCTTCCCTCCCGTT
>JAIUMT010000340.1 GCA_022565415.1 Balneolales bacterium
TCAAACAGTGTTATCGGAAAAGCGATAAGATGTTCTTTAATGAACCAGGTGTAGGGAGGCCAAATGAGCCCGAGCAAGCCAAAACTCCAGGCGCTTTGGGTCGACAGAATGCGGCGTACGATGTGAAGCACCACAAAAGGAACGGTAAAAATAACCGAGCCAACGCCAATCATGATGCTCCCTGCCAAAATTTCAACCCATGCAAACCCGATTAATGCGAGCGTCATTGAGGTTATCGAAAACAACCAGCCGTGCAGCGCCCAACCCTTCCAGCTAGACTGTTTTTCCAATGAGAAAAATACACCTAGCATACAGAACGGCAACAAAAATGCCAGATTATATCCATGATTCACCGACAGACCGATGAGCACGCCGCTCAGCAGGGACAATAATATGGACTGTATAGATGGATGTAATTTCATGACAGTAAACTACATCAGAGAACATATCCGTGTCTGACAAGAATCTACGTTTATCTGCCAAAGTTGATTGGAAAGTCGCTAATCGGGTCTTTTCACTTGCATTTACATCGCTCAATGTTCTTGCTCGTAAGAACTTCTTACCGATTGAGGTGTAATCGCAAAGTAAGCTAGGGGCTGGATTTTCGGGTGTGCGGTCAGGTGCAAATTGATGCTAATCGGTAGAATACAATTTGACCTTATAAACGTTGATGTAAAGCTAGTTTGTACAAATTGATGCTAGTCGGTAGAATACCCCGCGGCGAGGGCCTGATTGCAGCTGATCTCAGAAATTCTGTAGAAGTGTTATCCCTGAATCACACTCCCTTCGAGGGCGAAAACGACTGAATTCGGTTTTCGGTCCCTTCGCGGAGGCGCTTGATGTTTGATGTGTGCTTACTGATGATAAACAGCGGCACCATCAGACTGAATACCATCAAACTTTTGTCAATACCATCTAATCCGCAGAAGTATCCCAGCGATATGAGGATAATCGGGTAACTGACTGAAGACAACATAGATGCCATGGAAGCATAACGTGTTGTGAAAAGCACAATGAGAAAAACTAAGAGCGCAAGGGTGATGGATAAAGGTTCGAGTCCGTAGAGTACGCCAGCCGCCGTTATAGCGCCCTTCCCTCCCTTAAAACCTGCAAAAATGGGATAAATATGTCCGATTACTGCGCCCATACCGGCTAAAATCTTGACGAGCACTTCTATATTCCAGATACCTACGTCATCCGGCATTAAATCAAAGACAAATGCCAGCTGGCTGATGTAAAACGCTGCGACGAAACCTTTACCTATGTCGACGAGCGACACCAACACCCCGGCTTTCCAACCCAAAATTCGGAAACTATTCGTAGCTCCCGCATTGCCGCTGCCGTATTCTCGAATGTCGATGCCCAGGGTGAGTTTGCCTGCCCAAACTGCCGTAGGTATAGAACCCACCAGGTAACTCATGAACATAACTATGATTACAATCAGAAAAGAAGCCATGATTAGAATGGTTTATGAGAAACTACTATTGACGACCGGCATAAAAGGCAGATTATAATAATATTATTATTCAATCACAGACAACCTTTTTCTGGAAACTATCATTATTTACGATGATAAGGGAATGAATCGGAATGCTGCGAAGCCAAGTGTTCCCCAGATTCAATTTCGTCGGCATAGGCTTCGGTGTATTTATGGTGCTTTTCTTGCTAAGCTATACGTATTGAGGAATATTTCCGTCAAATCACTATTTAATCAACTGCATCTTCCCGGTTTTGACCTCAAATGTCAGTCTCGACTGAACTTTCATATGGTAAATGAACATCCCACTCGCCAAATTAGACAGGTTCATCTCAATGGATTGCTTCGATCGTCCATATAAACGGGGAGGCATACTGTACACCCTGCGTCCGGCAATGTCATATACATCCACCGATACATAGCTGATTTCAGCTAGCTGAAACGGGATGCGCGTGGCGGCATTGAATGGATTTGGATAGTTCGGACCTACCTCAATCACTTTATCAGTCGTTTCCGTGCGCTCTGATGTAAATCGAACTACATCAGACAAGCATCCGGAGCTAAATCTGTAATATAATTCAATATCAAAAATTTCATCGTAGGCTAGATTGATTACCAAATCATGGGTAGTACTTCCGTCCTCAGCTGTATACACTTCGTCTGAAAACAAAATAATCAGTCTTTCCCGAACTTCGGAGAACGGGTCCTGTGGGCGTATATACACATAAAACCGATTCGTTGTTACCTCGGGAATCGTAGTGAACTGCACCTTTACGAGATTGAATAAAACAGAGTGAGTAAGGTCTCGAATTGCCGACACGGGCTCGCAATCGGGAACCGTGTCGGAAGCAGTAGAGTTAGCTGTAATTTCGGATGTACCAAGACCAGAAATGTTCGACCAATCATCGACTAGCGGATTTATAAAAGTCTGTTTCCCTTCTGATGATGACCTTGTCTCGCTAATTTCCCAGACTGATAGTATAGTCGCTTCTTCTATATTGCCCAAGTCACCGTCGCCATTTATGCCAATAGTTGATGTCTGCATGGTTTCACTCAGCGTTTGCGATTGGGCGTTTATGCTGGCCGACATGAACATCAGTACAAGCAACGACATCATCATTCGAGTATTGCGAACTAGTTTGATGCGAACTAACTCAGAAGATATAGGTGTAATCACTGCTAAAACCTCACGTTTATTCCGGCCGACAAGCTCCCCGATTCGGCATCGATGCCGGCGAAAGGATCCACTCTGGAAGATGGTTTGGCAAATTTGAAATCGATCATTGTGGCTGCGTCTATCAAACTGGTTACATACATCGCTACGGCAGCTCCAGCGAAAATCCGAGCCAGACTTCGGCTCGTTTGATATCGGCCGCGATGCGCGTCTAACTCGGTAACCATGTCGGGAGTCCACATCACTCTTGACCGGTAGTCTTCCCTTGCCCATCTATAGTCGATGCGCTGGGAATTGATTTGCGAATGAAAATGATACGCTGCCGCTGCTGAAGTTACTGTTGTTGTTAGAAAGAATAATCCTTTAACTCTTTCGCCGTTGTACATTTGAAACACCCCGGGGACGATGGCTCGCGTGGTGAATTCAAGTGGGGTTGGATTCAGCCAAAGTGCGTGATATTCCATCGTATTGAACTCGGAATTTACCGTTACTTTGCGTTTTCCTTTTCGGGGATGCGATGCAACTACACGGTTGGTGGTGTTATCGAGTCGCGCCAGGTATAAATGGCCATCAACTGGCTCGCCGTTTATAGAAAGTGTATTTCCTGGCTCGGTTTCAAGCCGAAGGTTGTATCCGGTCGCCTTAATATCCAGGGCACTTGCACGTTGTCTGGCGAACGCATTTCTGGTTTGAGGCAGTTGCACTTGGACAATTTCTCTGCCATCACGAGCTCTGCGGATGGGCAATTTGGAGTCAAGGTATCCGCGTGCGGAGAAGGAAATGTACTCGAGGCTATCCGGCACCATGATGGTATCATTATTGCGAACCCA
>JAIUMT010000341.1 GCA_022565415.1 Balneolales bacterium
GGCAGAGTCCGACTCAACGTTCAAAGATAAGCGTGTGGCGGTATCTGGATCTGGAAATGTAGCTCAGTTTGCCATGCGCAAAGCGATGGAACTTGGGGCAAACGTTATAACCGCATCCGATTCGTCGTGATATGTGCTTGCTGAGGACGGCTTCACCGAAGAACAGCTTGAATATCTGATGCACATCAAAAACGAAAAACGTGGCCGAATTAAAGAAGTAGCCGATAAATTTAGCGATGTAGAGTATTTTGATGGAGATAATGTTTGGTCACTCGAGACCAAAATTGATATTGCCTTGCCGTGCGCAACTCAGAATGAATTGAACAAATCGGCTGCCGAGAACCTTGTTGAGCGTGGAGTTTCTATTGTGGCTGAGGGTGCAAATATGCCCTGCTCAGAAGAAGCAATTCATACGTTTCGCAAGAATGAGGTGTTGTTTGGTCCGGGCAAAGCAGCGAATGCGGGCGGGGTGGCCGTTTCAGGATTGGAAATGTCTCAAAATGCGTATAACCTGAGCTGGACGCGCGAAAAAGTCGACAAAAAGCTCAATGAAATTATGGCCGAGATTCATGCGCAATGTGCCAAATACGGAAAAACCGATTCAGGCAGCATCGATTATGTTAAAGGAGCCAATTTGGCCGGATTTATTAAGGTTGCCGACGCCATGATCGACCATGGAATTTGTTAAGAATATGATTATAATCACTTAGATATCGATTAACCTAAACACGTCATAGTCATTTTGGAAAACAACGAACTCAACCTAACGTGGGATTTTCAAGGAATGTTAGACCGCATTGGCGGTGATAAAGAGATAGCTATGGCTGTTTTGGATGGTTTCATAAACACGATTCCCGAGCAGATAAACGCCCTGGAAGACTTCATCAAGAAAAAGAATCTGAATGGTGTTTCGCATATCTCACACAGTTTGAAAGGTGTAGCTGCAACCGTCGGCGGAGAAAAGCTTCGAGGTGTTTGTTACGACATGGAGCTTGCGGGTAAATCGGCGTCGATTGCTCAAGCTTCCAACTTAATGCCCTCATTACGGAAAGAATTCAATGCTTTGGTGAATACGATAAAGTCGTCTGATTTCTATATAAAAGAAAAAGGACTCTGAAAAGCCCACATCAGAACCTTTCTTTAAAAACCTGATTTATATCATATTTATCCGGTAACGACCTGTGTAAGTTGTTAACTGGCGTTCCAGTGCCACAAATTTTGACGATTAATTAAGAGTATTTTGTCTTATATTATCATCTCCGCAGCACAACCCATTGAATAATCCAAGCCGACACATAATCTGGTAACAAAATGTCTTTAACTCACACTTTCCACATTCCCGTTATGGGAACCGGACACTCCATCGACACCCCGATTCGCGTGGCGCCATGGGGAATCGATTCCGTTATCTCAATTGTAGACGATCTTTTGGTCGAGCGCATCCGCAAACACTATGCAACTGAATACAATCTGCCGTTTTCGCAAATTGCCCGGAATGCTTACGATGGTCGTGCCCGCAGAATCACAGCTTACCTCGACACTGTTCAGCAAGTGGTTCAAACCCGCTTTGATGAGCTGAAAAACAGCACGTTTTCTGAGGGAAGCCCAAAACACGATTATTTTGCCATGTTGCCAGATATGAGTCCGCTCAAGGCGATGTGGAAGAACATGATGACGGAGAGCGATCCTGCGGTGGTTGCTGAGTTGGAACAACAGCTCACTCAGTCGATGAAACCTGGGTCAATCGACGTGAATATCATGTCGAAGGTGGATTTTCTCGCGAATGATAAACTCGGAAAGCCATTGAGCTCGGAGTTTAGCGATGCTTGTGCCGCATTGCGTGGTTATGCCGAGAGTGTGGTCGAATCGGCGGTTATCTTGTCGGCTGGATTTAATCCGCGCTTGTATGGATATATCGCCAATTTTCCGGGTTTTTATCGCGACACCACCGGACACATCAAGAAAAAAATCGTTTTAAAGGTTAGTGATTTTCGCTCGGCATTGATTCAGGGTAAGTTTTTGGCCAAATATGGTCTTGAGATTTCGGAATTCCGGATTGAGTCGGGACTAAATTGCGGCGGACATGCGTTTTATTCCGACGGCCGCCTCCTTCCTGCTATTCTGGAAGAGTTTCGCGACAAGAAAGATCAGCTGAATAGCCAGTTTCGTCCGATGGTTGTCGCTTTTTACGAGAAAATGGGATGGGAATATCCGATCGACAAGGTTGAAGCGGCGCCAAAAATCACCATTCAGGGTGGAATTGGAAATTATGCCGAGACTTTGCGCATGTTGAATGAGTACGATGTTGATGCAACGGGCTGGGGATCTCCGTTTTTGGTTGTTCCCGAAGCGACATGCGTAGACGACGAAACATTGCAGCAGTTGATTAACGCCGGCGAAGACGATTTGTACTTGAGCAACGTATCTCCACTCGGAGTTCCGTTTAATAACTTGCGAATGAGCGGGTCTGAGAAATGGACTTCCGCCCGGAAGGATACCGATAAACCTGGTTCAGCTTGTCCGAAAGGCTTCCTCAAAACCAATACCGAATTTACGGAAAGCCCGATATGCACGGCTTCAACCCAATATCAATTGCTAAAAATTGCTGAAATCCAGAAATCGGATGCTTCGGTTGAAAAGAAATCAGCTCAGCGCGATTTAGTGCTCGATAAGGCGTGTTTGTGCGACCATTTGGGCAACGGCAGCCTCATTAAATTGGGTATAATCAAAGAGCATCGCGGACCACAGGCTGTGTGTCCGGGGCCGAACCTGGCCTGGTTTAAGGGTCCGTATTCGCTTCGTCAAATGGTAGATCACATCTATGGCCGCGGGGAGTCGCTAACGCCCGAAAATCGTCCGCATGTGTTCGCTAAGGAGCTCGAAATGAATGTGGACTATCTGGATCGGATCATGCTTTTGAGCGATTTGAACGAGCCGAAAACGCATAAGTATCTACTTAATGTGCATAAAAACCTATTGGAAGGACTCGATATTTGCGAGAAACTAGCTGGTGAAACTCCTTATAAAGGCGAAAATCTGGATTCGCTAAAAGTTGCAGTTGAGCGGGCACGCACGAAGCTCGAAGTGTTGATGCAACCGTTGATGGCTACTGCCTGATTGGCTTTTTTTGTGGTGTAAGGGGTGGTGTCTATGGATGCCATCCCTTTTTTTATTTCTCTCGGATTGCTTTAAAGGATGCCGTTAAGACCATTCATCGAGGTACAATTTTTTTTGCAATCCGAACGATTTTGCCCCCTAAAGTTGTTGCAACACACAAAGAAACAGATTTCAATAGATTCCATTAAAATGCTCAAACAAGTCCGACTTCACCCCGAAATTTTGAGTAATGTACCTCAGCAATACAATAATGTCATCAAACGTGTCACATCTTTCCTTTAGAAAACGCAACCAAACTTAGTTCCTCGGCAACAATCTCCAAACAAAGCAACTTTGAATACAGACTCTAAACCAACCC
>JAIUMT010000342.1 GCA_022565415.1 Balneolales bacterium
CTCACCGGATTAAGCGAAGATCAACTGGCGGCATTGCGCAATGAACTAGTCGGATTTGTATTTCAGAGTTTTCAGTTGATTCCCACACTTACAGCCATCGAAAATGTGATGGTGCCCTTAGAGTTACGCGGTGTTGGCGGAGTCGAAAAACAGGCCAAAGAACTCCTGCAACGCGTCGGACTCGGTGATCGCCTCGATCACTACCCCGCCCAGCTTTCTGGCGGTGAGCAACAGCGCGTTGCCATCGCACGAGCCTTTATAAACCGCCCGGTTCTGATGTTCGCCGACGAACCGACCGGAAACCTCGATTCCGACACCAGCGAATCTATCGTCGAGCTGCTTTTTGAGCTGAACCGCGACGCAGGAACAACGCTCGTTATGGTAACGCACGACCTTGAGTTGGCCTCACGCACCCACCGAATCGTCCGTCTTCGTAGCGGCCACATCCTCTCCGACCAGCTCACCTCAAATGCGCCCACGACCCATATCCAGGAGCCGGCCCACTCATGAAATTCAACAGTTTTGTTTGGAAAATGGCCTGGCGTGAAACCCGTAGCAGCATGCGCCGCCTTACGTTATTCATAGCTGCAATTGTGATGGGTGTAGCCGCCCTGGTTTCGATTACGTCATTCGGGGAGAATCTCGATCAAGCCATCGAAGATCAGGCTAAAACCCTGCTCGGAGCCGATCTTGTTATCGAAGGCAGAATGGAGTTCGACGAGGCGATGGTAGCCGTATTCGACTCGTTGGGCGGACAACAAGCCCGCGAAGTTCGGTTTTCATCCATGGTTCAGTTTCCGAAGAATGAATCAACCAGATTGTCGCAAATTCGGGCTTTGGAAGGTAATTTCCCGTTTTATGGCGAGTTGGAAACCATTCCGGCAGATGCCGTTCACGATTTTCGATCGAATCCCGGCAGCGCGCTCGTCGACGAGTCCATGATGCTTCAATTCGATATCGATAACGGAGATTCGATTCGGGTGGGGAATGTAACCTATGTTATTGTCGGAAAACTGGTTTCGATTCCCGGCGAAAGTCTTGCGCAGGGCCTGGCCGGACCTCGAATTTTCATTCCCGGCAACACGCTCGAAGAAACCGGCCTCATCCAACGAGGAAGTCAACTTTATTATAATCAATATTTTCAGTTCGACGATAACCGCGATGTTGAGGCTCTTGTCGAAGATCTCGAAAGTCAGCTAGTCCAGAGTCGTGTTAGCGCCGATACCGTCGAAGACCGAAAACGCTCTCTTGGCCGTGCGCTTACCAACCTCACCCGCTTCCTGAATCTCGTCGGATTCATAGCGCTGCTTCTAGGCGGAGTCGGAATCGCCAGCGCCATCCACGTGTACATTCAACGCAAAGTGACCACCGTTGCCGTGCTGAGATGTGTTGGTGTATCAACTCGCCAATCCGTGCTGATTTACATTATACAGGCCATTGGCATGGGTCTGGTCGGAGCGCTAATCGGTGCCCTCATCGGAGTCGGCATCCAACGCATTGTGCCCTACGTCCTGGCGGATTTCCTCCCCGTGGACATCAGTTTCGGCATTTCGTGGGTCGCCATCGCCACCGGATTTCTAATTGGGATTGTCATCACAGCCCTTTTCGCCCTCCAACCACTGCTCGAAATTCGAAGAATTTCGCCGCTTTTGGCCATTCGGAAACGTTTCGAGTCGGCCGAAGGACCCAAAACCGTAGATCCGCTGCGTTGGCTTATTTACATCATCGTTGGGGCGGGAATTTTGGGCACCTCCATCCTACTAACCGATCAGGTTAACATCGGACTCGGGTTTTTCGGCGGAATTCTTGTCTCCTTCGGACTCCTAACCATCATTGGCTGGGGCCTCACCCGCGCCTTGAAACGTTGGTTTCCGCGCAATAGCAGCTATGTAGTTCGTCAGGGTTTGGCCAATTTATACCGCCCGAACAACCAAACTCTGGCGATGGTTGTCACACTCGGATTCAGCATGTTCCTCATTGCCACATTGTTTCTGAGTCGCGATATGTTACTCGACCAGATCAACTTGGCCGGGGGTGAAAATCAGCCGAATATTGTGTTGTACGACATTCAAACCGATCAGCGAACTTCGTTAACCAGGCTGATGGAGGCCGATTATGGACTAGAAATCCAGCAAGATGTGCCTATCGTCACCATGCGAATGACCCACATCAACGACGAGCGGGTTGAAGCGATTCGAGACAACGACGACAGTGAAATTCGCATCCCAAACTGGTTGTATCAGCGTGAAATTCGGGCCACATATCGCAATGAAATCACCGATGCTGAGAAAATCACCGAGGGTGAATGGATTGGAAGTTTCGACGATTTCGACGGACTCATACCCATATCTGTAGAAGAAGGCGTAGCGTCGTCTATGAGGCTTAACCTGGGAGATGAATTCACCTTTAATGTGCAGGGTGTGCCCATTCAGACCTATGTGTCGAGTTTCCGCGAAGTTAACTGGCAACAAGTGCAGCCCAATTTCATATTCACCTTCCCCGAAGGAGTTTTGGAAGAGGCACCTCAGTTTCATGTTTTTGTATCGCATATGGGCGATCGTGAAACAGCTGCGGTATTTCAGCAGGATGTAATCCGGGAATTCGGAAACATTTCGATAATTGATTTGAACCTGGTCCTAACTACGGTGGATGCGATATTGTCGCGGGTCAGTTTCGTGATTCAGTTTATGTCGTTATTTAGCGTCATCACCGGACTAATCGTGTTATCTGGAGCAGTTGTTGCGAGCCGATTTCAACGAGTGCAGGAAAGTGTGTTGCTAAAAACGCTGGGCGCGAAAGGTGCTCAGATACTGAAAATCATGTCGGTAGAATACCTCGTTTTGGGTCTGATCTCGGCACTCACCGGACTTCTACTCGCCTTTTTGGGCTCCTGGGCGTTGGCGTGGTTTGTTTTCGAGGCCAATTTCATTCCGAATTTCGTAACGGTAGCCGTGCTTCTGATTGCCGTAATGGGCATTACGTTGGGAATCGGATTGTTCAACAGTCGCGATATCTACAGAAGGAGTCCGTTGGAAGTACTTCGCGCGGAGGGTTAATTTAGAAGACCTCTTCCCTGGTAGTGATTCGAGCAAAAACCTCTCCGGATATTAATCTGGAGAGCGCTTCATGCAAGCGAAGGCGATACGGTTCATATTCTGGCCTTTTGTTCCCTATCGGATGAGGAACTCGATTCGCATATTCCGTTGGTGGTATTCACCGACGAAAACAACCATGTTGCTTCCATCGAAGAATACACATAATCGCATCAGGTCGTGTAAACGGAATTGAATAGGACGTAATCGGTGGTGAGGTCGGTGCCCCATGCGGTGGCTTCTGCCTCACCCTCGTTCAAATCCAACAGAACATGTATATGTGACTCGCGGAGGAGTTTTTTCATATAATTGCGGTCGTACTCGACCGGACGACCCTTCTCCAGTACCGGAATGACTTTCGGCTCGCTGC
>JAIUMT010000343.1 GCA_022565415.1 Balneolales bacterium
ATCCTTCTTCTTTGAGGCGATCCATCTGACGCGTAATGCTGTAAAACTCGGTGTCGGATATTATAATGGTTCGTTTTTTCTGCAAATCGATTCCCGAAAGCCAGCGAACGAACAAATTATGCGTGTTTTCTCCATGCGTGTATCTGCCGTTCGGGTCGTCATAAAATGACTTTAGATACTCTCGCATGATGTCAACTTTTTCAAAAACTACATCCCATTTGGTATCCACGAGTCTGGCAGCAACATCGTACGATTCGATGAGTCCTTCGAGGGCAACATCTGGCCAGGCCTGATGCGAATGACCCGTAAACAAAAGGCGGTTACTTACATCAAAATGGGAATAATGTCGTGCCAAAGCAGACGAATATAAATCAGTTAAAAGAGGCATAGTTGTTCGAATAATTATATTTCTCGTTTACCATCGGCCCATTCGATGGTCACAGGTAAGTTATTTTGTAAATCGTTGCTGCTGCGAATCCATTTTTTATCTTGCAGAATTCGGGTAAACCCGCGTTCTAGAGGCTCTATCGGATTCTTAGATTGAAGTCGATAATATATGTCCTGCCAGCGCTTGTTTTGCTGCATTAATCGCACCTTAGCTGACTGTGGCATGGATTTTTCTGCAGATTGCATCAAATCTTTATAACGCTGAACTCTGTTCGAAACGCTCGATTTCATGCGGTCCTCGAATCGTCGAATTCGCTCATTGTTCAGTCGCATATTGTCGCGAATGGCAAGCAGGGCATGGGTTTTAACCATTTTCCGAATCGTTTCCTGGCCATTGACAATGAACTGCTTCAGCACCCGCTCGCCGCGTCTCGACATCTCATCTATATATAAGTGCAAATCCTGGACATCAGGCGTGCACAACACCGCAGCCTGAGTCGGAGTCGCCGCCCGAACATCTGCCACAAAATCGGAAATACTGAAGTCGGTTTCATGCCCGACCGCGCTTATTACCGGAATCGAACAGGCGGCAATTGCCCGAGCCACCACTTCCTCATTAAAAGGCCACAAATCTTCCAGCGAGCCACCTCCGCGCCCAACAATCAGCACATCAGCCCGCTCGCGGCTAAACCATTCGATGCCTTTCGCAATTTCGGCCGCTGCCCCAACGCCTTGCACCGCAGCGTGATATAGCTTCACATGCGCCAGCGGATACCGACGCTCCAACGTCGCCCGAATATCCTGAACCGCAGCTCCGGTTTCCGAAGTCACCACCCCAATTATCTGCGGAAATTCAGGCAACACCCGCTTCCGCTCGGCAGCAAACAATCCTTCTGATTCGAGCTTTGTTTTAAGTCGTTCGTATGCCTGCTGAAGCGCGCCTTCGCCCGCCTGTTCGACTGCTTTCACGATGATTTGATAGCGTCCGCTGGGTGCGTAGAGCTGCACATCGCCTCGAATGTTGATTTGCTGACCGTGCTGCAAATCCAGCTTTATTCTCTGAACCGTGCTTCGCCACATCACGCATGCAATCTGAGCCTGATCATCTTTCAGGGTAAAATATAGATGTCCGTTGCGGCTCAATGTGGGCTGACTCACCTCTCCATTCACGGTAATCGCCGAAAATTGTCCTTCAATCAGATCCTTGATTCGCCACGTGAGCTCGCTTACGCTTGGTATTTCATTGGGTTTTCGCATATCTTCGAAGGTAGAAATAAATCCCGTAAAGCTCACCGCAAAATCGTGCACGAAGTAACCGAATTTCATTTTCCGGCCTGTCTTACAACTAAGCGCATCGTGCCCGTACGAACCCATCCTAGCACCACTATATTATTCGAATTTCCATGGCTTCAACACCCAATCTCCTCCTGAAAAACGTTCGTTTAGTCGATGAAAACCACGAGTCATCCGAAACAACCGACATCCGCATAAAAAACGGCATCATCGCAGAAATTAAACCGTCGTTACGTGCAACAGATGACGAAGTAGTTCATGACATGAAGGGCGCGTATGTGTCTGGCGGATGGATGGATATGCATGTTCACCTGCGAGAGCCGGGTTTTGAGCACAAGGAAACGATCAAAAGCGGTTGCGAAGCAGCGGCTTTCGGCGGATTTACGGCTGTGGCCTGCATGCCGAACACGAATCCATCGATTCACACCCGGGATGTGGTTGAGTATATCATCAAAAAAGCGTCAGATTTACCGGTTGATGTGTACCCGATTGCCTGCGTTTCCAAGGAGCGAAAGGGTCAATCCCTTACCGAAATGGCCGATTTGAAGGAAGGAGGCGCGGTTGCGTTCAGCGACGATGGCGACCCGGTTTTCGATGCGAAATTGATGCGAATTGCCCTCGAATATGCAAGCATGCTCGACATGCCGATTATCAATCATGAGGAAGATCTTGCGTTGTCCCGCCCCGGACACATGCATGAGGGGCGCGTTTCGACACGTCTTGGTCTTGCTGGAACCCCGTCTATTGCCGAGGAAGTGATGATTGCCCGTGATATTTTGCTGGCGGAACTCACCGGAGGTCATGTTCATGTGGCGCATATTAGTACGCGAAACGGTGTTGATTTGGTTCGTCAGGCCAAGGCCAAGGGAATTAAAGTAACGACGGAGGTTTGTCCGCATCACTTCGATTTAACCGAAGACGAAATCGAACGTCGCAACTTCGATACCAATTGCAAAATGCATCCGCCCCTGCGCACCGCAGACGATGTTAAAGCCATGATTGAGGGCTTGAAAGATGGTACAATTGACGCTATTTGCACCGATCACGCGCCGCACTCGGTAGACGAAAAGGAAGTTGAATTTATTTATGCGCCCAATGGGATTTTGGGACTGGAAACGGCGTTCAGCGTGAGTGTGCGATGTTTGCTCGACTCGGGAGCGTTGAAATTAACGGAATTGATCGACAAACTCGTGGTTAAGCCCCGGGAAATTCTTCGTCTGGATGTTCCTCGGGTTGAGGTTGGCGCTGCTGCGAATCTGAGTGTTTTCAACACGGATGCTCGTTGGGAGTTCACATCGAAGGATATTAAGAGCAAGTCGGTTAATACACCGTATGTGGGTTCGATGATGCACGGAAAAGCCCTGGCAGTGTATAATAAGGGCAAGTTTGTGGTGAATAGTTAAGTCAAAACCTGTGGCACGTAATCTTGCGTCGGCGGGTATGTCCCACCGAAAAGATTAAGACGCATCGATTTTTTGGGTGGCACCAAAAAGAGCAATACATGATGGTGAGTCCACACAACAATGGCTTCAGCACCAGTTTGAAAACACCCGAGCTATCCCCCCAAAAAAAAAGGGAGCCTGCCTTTCGGCAAGCTCCCTCACTTTTCTTTAATAAAAAATCCCGATTTCTATTCTGGATTCACAGTATGACTGCTTAGCGTTACCTTACCAGCGGCCTGACCATTAACCATTGATTCCAATGTATAGGCCATTTGTACACCGTCAACTTCGGTCCAGTCGCTATAAACTGTAAC
>JAIUMT010000344.1 GCA_022565415.1 Balneolales bacterium
AGGCCCGTGTTTCCTGTTTGCATCTGTAACTGAGAGTAGGGGTTACCGTGTTCGTATTCGAGAAACATGCGCGCCAAAAAATGCACGCCAGCTTGCCACGGTTGCCACAAATGATGCGTCAGGAAGGAGACAACCATGGCCCGCATCCGAAAATTGAGATAGCCCGTTTGAACAACGCATCGCATGCACGCGTCGACCAGTGGGTAGCCGGTGCGCCCCTCCATCCAACAATCGAGCAAAACCGGATTTGTTTCGGTTCGGATGGTGTTGTATCCCGGATTTGCGTTGGTGAATTCAAGCGACGGATCCGTTTCGAGTTTTTGCATGAAATGAGCTCGCCATCGCAGACGGTTTCCGAAAGACTGAAGTTGGCGTTTGTTGATGCCCGTGGCTCTTGCAAGCTGGGTCTCTTGCCAAACTTCCCTCAGCGAGAGGTTTCCCCAGGCTAAATAGGGAGAAATTCGTGCGCATGATGTGCGGGATTCTTCGGGTTTGCTCATGTTTATGCGATAGTTGACGGCACGTTTGCTTAAGAAGCTTTGAAGGTATTTTTGAGCTGCGCGAACGCCGCCGGGCTGGAATGTTTGTCCGGCATTTTCGACTATGCGAATTAAGGGCTTTTGAACATTAAGTAAGATATCCTGACTTATTGCATCATTTTGAACGATTAAGTAGTCTTCGGAGGGGGTTATTAACCGACTTTTTAATTGAGCGATATTGATTGGCTCTATCTCGGTACCGACGAAATCGTACCATTGTTTCGACCAGTTTTGGCGTTTCTGGAGTCCGCGAATAACGCCGTCGGACTGGTATTCTGTCCACGCAATCTCATTTTCGAGAAAGTAGTGTTTCACGGCCCGGTCGCGGGCAAAGGTAATTTCGGCGCCCGTTTCACAATGAGACCAAACATTTCGGATGGTGAAATGCTGTGAAATATTGTCGATAACACTTGTGCAACTACCGAAGAACCGCCAAATCGACGGTTCTTCGAGTAATACGTCGAGGTCGTTTAGCGACTCCCAAACAAATCGCCAATGCCGCAAATCGCTGTCGGAGAAGTTCAGGATTTCCGGTTCAAAAATATAAATAGCGATGGTATTTAACGGATGTTCGCTCGCATTGACGAAAGGTCGGTGGTCACGCACACGCAAATCGCGTTTGAGCCAAACAATATTGATTTCAGGTTTTTGCACTTAATAGAGAGTCGATTTACACCAATTAATTTGGAATCGCTTGGTACGTTAGATACTTTACAGATAGATAAATTGTTATCAGGTAAAGCGATTTGGATTCGATGAACGAGTCGCTTCAAGAATGGATAACATGAATATGACGGCGAATCATTCGTCCATATTTAATCGATTAATTCATCAATCATACATTTAAGAAGGAGCATTTATGAAACGTTCTGCAGTAGCCGTTTGGAATGGAACAGGAAAAGAAGGAAGTGGGCATTTAACAACAGACAGTCAAACGTTGGCAAAAACCCAGTATTCGTTTAAAAGTCGATTTGAAGAGGGAACGGGCACAAATCCAGAAGAGCTCGTAGCAGCAGCCCATGCCGGTTGTTTCGCAATGAAGTTAAGTTTTAATCTGAGCGGGGCAGGATTTCGTCCGGATGAACTCGAAGTGAAGTGCACCCTGACATTTGAGGACGGAAGTATTGTTTCATCTGAGTTAGACCTTTCGGCAAGAGTTGCCGATGTTTCAGAAGATAAATTCGCTGAGCTGGTAGAAGACGCTGAGAAAAATTGTCCGATTTCGAAGCTTCTTAGCACAAAAATATCGGTAGTTTACACGCTGAACTAAAGATTTTATGAACTGCCAGGGTGCGAGCGTGATGTATATATGTACATCACGAGTGCCTTTTCAACACGTTCAAATAAAAAAAGCCTGCTGGTTTCGCAATCAGCAGGCTTTTTCTGTAAATCGAAATCAAGAAGCTTACTTCTTAATTTCGTTGATTTTGTCTGTAACAGACTTTTTACTCTTCTCGGCCAAGTCGTGGGCCTCATCAACAACAGAAGAATATCGTTTGCTAACATCTTCGTAAAAATCGCTTATGCTATCTTCGATGTCATCAACGAAATCTTCACCTCTTCTATAAAGTTTACGACGTGTAGTTGACCCTTTGGCTGGTGAAAAAAGTACTCCTGCTACAGCTCCAACTGCGGCTCCGAGTAACATACTTGCAATAATTTTTGGTGTATCCATACTATTCTCTCCTATAATTTGTTCATATTTTATATATGTATAACAACGGCAACAACTTAATTATTGTTCCATAAATCAAGATTTAATTCAAAAAACACGAAATCAATCATAATTTGACTAATAACAAATGAAACAAGTCTTTCGATATTTTTTTCAGGGTGTCATTTTTGTAGCACCTATTGTAGTGACCGTTTATATAATCGTTTTGCTGTTTGGCTTTATTGACGGACTCTTAGAGGATGTGATTTTCGACTTTTTGGGTATGCGAATTCCCGGACTGGGACTTCTGATTATGTTCGGAGCTTTAACGTTGGTCGGATTAGTGGCCAGAACCTTATTTGCCCGAACAGTTCTTAAGTTATTTAACGAATTGATTCTGAGAATTCCTGTTTTGAATGTGATCTATTCGGCGTTTAATGACTTATTCGCAGCATTTGCAGGGGATGGCAGGAAATTTCAACGACCGGTTATCGTGTTGGTGAATCCGGTAACGAACCTCGAAAAAATGGGATTTGTAACAGAAGATGACCTTAGTGCTATTAATGAACTAGACAAAGTAGCTGTGTATTTTCCCCATTCGTATAATTTTTCGGGCGAGATGTTTATTGTGCCCAAATCACAAATTCGGGAGTTGAACATTCCGCCGGGTGATGCGATGAAATTTGTTGTTTCGGGCGGTGTTGCTGGTATTCGGGATGTGGAAACGCACGAGTAGGCACATAAGGATGTATGTATCTATATTACTGCCGTTTAATTGGATGCTGTTGAAAATTGTCCTTCTTTATCAGCCACACAGTAGTTAAGCATCTAGGATTCTGGAAAAGGAAAGTTTTTTTATGCTGTAGTTTAGATGGCTTGGACTGTCCAATTTACAAGAGGGTAGATTTTTTTAGAACTCTGCGTTTAAATATTGCAGAGACAGATTCGAATTGCCCCCCTCCGACACCCCAGAAACAAAAAAAGCTCAATGACCGGGTAGTCATTGAGCTTTTAAATTGATCAGTACCGGTAATTTTATCCCAGGTACATGCGAACGCGTGAGCTATTGCTCGTGGTGCGAAGTTTACGCAACGCTTTCTCTTTAATCTGACGTACTCTTTCGCGGGTAAGATCCAAATGCTCGCCAATGTCTTCAAGCGTTTGAGCTTGTCCCGAGCCAATTCCGTAGTACTTGGTAAGTACGGTGGCTTC
>JAIUMT010000345.1 GCA_022565415.1 Balneolales bacterium
ATGCGAGATCGCGCATCAAGTGCGCGATGACTAGGATTAGATAAAGCCTCCGCATCACGCGCGTTTTGATCCGCGTCACGTACGTTTAGTTCGTCATCTCGCACAAGCGAAGCGTCGATGCGAGATCTCTCCGAATTCAACACCCCCGCCTTAACCCCAAACACATCCATATCAATACCATTCGGAATCGGAATAACACGCGCTTCAGGCGCCCACCCCTGCACCATTTCAGCAACATGAGCCGAAACACCAACACAGGTATACATCTGCGCCCAGGCCCGCCGATGTACCGGAAGCATCACCGAAGACACCAATCGACCGTACGTGAACGCATAATCCTCCCAGGGAATGTTATGAATCGTCGAAACCGTCGGATACGACTGCGCGACCGAGGCACCCAGCCAATCGCCCCGAATTCCGGCCGTGTGAATCAAATCGGGCTTCAATCCATCCACAAACCGGGCAAACCGACTGCGGCCACCAAGCCAGAAACGCGGCGCCCCCATCGGAATTTCATGAACCGTGACGCCCATCGACTGCAATTCCGACTTCCGCGACGCCACCGGATCGGGCGATAACGCAAGCACATGCACATCCCAGTCTGGCAAATGCCGAAGCAACGACACCATCTGATTCACAGGTCCGCTTCGCACCAACGACGAAATCACATACAACAAACGTTTCATATCAAACTACTGAGGGTGACTACGATTCAACTCCGATCCGAAAATACGTAATTCGGGCATGAAGGAGAATTCGGGAAATAGGCTAGCATCCTTAGCTATACTATGATGGAAACAACAGCATGAACTAAAGCACCTTTCACCACGAACTTGATGTCGGGTCTGCCTCTCCCGTCACCCCGATACTTGATGCGGGATCTCCTAACTCCTGTCACCCCGCACTCGATGCGCGATCTCCTAACTCCCGTCACCCCGCACTTGATGCGCGATCTCCTAACTCCCGTCACCCCGATACTTGATGCGAGGTCTCCTAACTCCCGTCACCCCGATACTTGATGCGGGGTCTCCACTCCACTACCTGTCACCGCGGACTTGATCCGCGGTCTCCGTTATCAGTGTTCTCTGCTCGATGCTTGGAGATACCGCATCATCGTTCCGCTTCGCTCCACTCGTGCGGCATGACTTTTTTAAACCAGCATGCCTACCATACTTTTAAACCAGCAGGCGTCCCATTCTCTCATCAATCCCAAAAACCACCATCTTCCGGCGGTTCATGCGGCATGACTTTATTAAACCAGCAAGCGTGCCATACATTTTAACCAGCAGGCGCGCCATACTCTCATCATTCCTCAAAACCATCATCTTCCAGCGGCTCATCGGCCAAATCAATAATCATGCTGTTGAACTGAGGATCGAACCATTCCAGAAAAAGCTTAAAAGTTATGGGCGAAGGCCACTGCGACGCATCGGTCGACCAGCCAAAAAGTTCAAACTCGAAAAGATATTGGTAATTCTTCTTCAACCAGGCTTTCCGACTAGCCGGACTATCGGCCACATCATCCGACACCAAAAAAACCGTGTCTTCCTCTTTCAGAAAATCGGATGAACTATCAGACATAACACCAAACCCTAACCCTTTCACCCAATCGGCGGCAGGTTTTTTATACTTAATTATCAGAGCAGCACGATTAATCATAATTCTGAACGTTGAGTTAAGGATATTTCCACGACGAAACTACCGTTTATCCCGAAACCCACCAAATTTTTGAGCACATATTTGTCATCTAGTATTCTTTTTCAAAAGCACGAATCAACGCAATGCAATGCCTCGGAGCGATCAATCTGAAACCGGCCAACAACCCCCAATGCACAGTTAATGGAGGCAGTGATGATAACAGACCACCACGTAAAGAGGTTATTCGCACTCATGGAAAAACAGCAAACCGGCACAGATGCACCACCGATTCGATCAATGGAACACCGACACCCAACACGCATTTCCCAAATCATTCCTCATTACGCTCAAAGGTTACTATATTGTCCAACTCGAACCCACTTTTAACACGTATTAATCTTAGCTACCCTTGAAACCCGACACGGATGTACTGAAGGAACAGACCACGAAGCATACTCCCCAAACCGTGGCGGTTTTAATCCCCTTTTACCACGCAGAACGACTCGACTGGCTCGCCCAATCCATAATCTCGATAACCGAGCAGGAAACCCGCCATACAGTACGCCTTTATTTGGGCGTTGACGGACCCATGCGCCCGGAACTTGAATCCTTCCTGAACAAGCATCAGGCACACATCCACACCGTCGTCCACAACCCGGTAAACCAAGGACTCGCCGTCATGCTAACCCGAATGATCGCCGCATTGCAAGATGAAACATTCATTTTACGCCTCGATGCCGACGACATCGCACTTCCCCACCGCATCGAAACCCAAATCAACTGGATGATCGACCACCCCGAAATCGACGTCTCCGGCGGATACATGATCGAAACCGACTTCCAAAACTACGAACAACGCATCGAATACCCCCTCACCCACGACGGAATCGTACGCATATTCCACAAACGCTGCCCGCTTTCGCATCCAACCGCCTGTTTCCGCAAGAATGTCTTTTCGGATGGAAACCGTTATCCGACAGAAGCCACGTACAACGAAGACCTCGGACTTTGGCTGAAACTCCTGCTCGACGGATACACCTTCGGCAATGTGGATGAAGCACTAATTAAATTCCGGGTACAACCGTCATTCTACAAAAAGAGGGGCTATATAAAAGCTGTTATCGAGTTTCGGCTCTTTTGGGAATCGCTCGACGCCTTGGGAAAAAGCAAGATAAGCGGCATTTTCCCACTGATGCGGTTTGTGTTTCGCGTAACACCGGGCTGGGTTAAGAAACTGGGTTATCGATCGGGAATAAGAAAACTACTTTAGCGAATGAGATCCACTCCCGGCTTATACCCCAACAACCTCTCGAACGGAATTTCCAACCCGGGCACAAAGGTATAAAACAGCCAACACAAATCGCCAAAAAACGAATAATTCTCAACATACCGCCGATTGATGCGCACTTTCTCAGGCCAAATTACCGAATCATTATACTCCACCGGATTATCAACCCGCGACAACAATAACTCCTCTTTACGAAAAAACAGCGACGCCGGACCCGTAATCCCCGGACGAACCGACAACACAATCCGATCATCTCCCGTCAGTGCATCGGCATAACCAGGAACATCCGGCCGCGGTCCAACCAAACTCATATCCCCTTTCAACACATTCCAAAGCTGCGGAAGCTCGTCAATTTTGGCCCTTCTCAAGATGCGACCAATACCCGAGATTCGAACATCCGTTGACGTGGTGACCGTTGAAAGCTCATCATGCGGAGATTGCATC
>JAIUMT010000346.1 GCA_022565415.1 Balneolales bacterium
GTGGATTAGTCGCATGTGGCCAATAAGAACAAACAATTGCCACACCAATTGTAAAACGATCAAGCCCCAGCGGCGCAAAATGGCAATGTAAGTAGTGCAAACGAGCCGAAGATCGGATTCGAACCGACGACCTACGCTTTACGAGAGCGTTGCTCTACCAGCTGAGCTACTTCGGCCTACTTGATAAGCATCAATTTACGGGTTTGTACGATTCCGTTTGACTGCAACCGATAAATATACACCCCAGACGACAACATACCTGCGTCAAAGCGAACGATATGACTTCCTGCATTTCTAGTTTCAGAAACCAATGTGCTTATATGCTGACCCGTGACCGAAAACACATCCAGCTTAACATGTCCAGATTCTGGAATTTCAAACGGAATTGAGGTTACCGAGTTGAATGGGTTCGGGTAATTCTGTTCAAGTGCTACTGAAACTGGCAAGTTCGGAGTCTCAACAGGAGGTTCGGAACTACTCTCTGTAAACTGATGTCCTCTCAACATAATATTATCTATTCGGTTGTTTCCGCTAACTCCACTTGCTTCCTCACCATCGAATTCGATTCTAAACTGAAGATTCGAATTGTCATAGGTAAGTGTATCGGCTAGATAAAATGTGACTCGTTGAAATCCATCGGCAACCATTTCAACTTCGATCGGTTCGCCTAATTGCTGCCAAGAACCTAATTCTTCGGTTCGATAAAACACCTTTTGTATTCGTGCGCCGTTGTTTGTTCTGTTAAATGCATACGAGAACTCAAGTCGCTCAAATTGCTGACTTGTCGCGGAGATTATCAGTGCTCTATCATTAGACGGATTTCGAACGCGTAGCGCTTTCCCCGCCTCAAAACCATTCCAACTGTTTAGCGTGGTACCAGGGTTAACATCGTCCAGAAAGCCCTGCCCTTCTCCATCATACCACAAAAGCCCAAACTCGTCATGACTCACATCAGAAGGAACAAATTCTTCTTCTCCACCCGACAGGTTGTTGAAGTGCCACAGATGGATTATTTCGGGTAATACAATGTCCGAATATTGTATTCCTGTCAGTTGTACGTTGTCGAATCGATTATTTCCACTCAACTCACCTGCATAGTCGCCTTTAAACTGAATCCGAAAAGCTAAATCGGAGTTGTTATTTGCATTGTTGTCTACCAATGGAATCGAAACAAGCTTAAAACTATCGGCAACCGCGTCGTTAACCACATTCTGTTCAAGTAAGATCCACGACTCGTCACTTCCGGTTCGATAATATACATCGTGTAGCCTTGCCCCATTATTGGTTCTGTTTACGGCATAACTAAAATTAAGATTGTAGAATCCGGTGCTAGGAGCTTGTATGATGAGGTCTTTGGTGTCGGAAGGATTCCTTACACGAAGAGCATCTCCAGCCTCGGTATCATCGTAATGGTTTAGCACTGTACCCGCCGTAACTTTATCCAGAAATCCTGTTCCGGGACCTTCGTATGTGATGCTGGCAACGTTTGTAGTGAGGCTCCAATCAGCAAATACCCTCGAGATTATACCATCAGGAAGATTATTAAACGACCAATACTGAATCGTTTGTGATTCCAGAGAGTCTGGTAAGAGTTCATAGTTGGCTGTAATCCAAACGTCGGAATCGGCTGAGGGAATTATTGTAATTGAGGGCGAATCAAGAGACGAGTCCTGAAGGATAATATCAGAATCTGCCGACCAGCCGGTGAATTGATATCCAGTTGGTATAGAAGCTTCAAGCTGGATTGGAATTCCTGCAAAATACGTCCCCGTCCAAGGGAATACGTTTTCTTGAATACCCGGAGTATCTTTGTTTAAAGCAACTGTGTTTATTCGGATATCTGCATTAACAGATATATTAGTTTCAATCGAAATATTAATACTATCTTCTAGATCGAAGAATTCCTGAATATGATTTCGTTGAGATTCAGGACGTTTGTTGGCAAAAACTGTCATAATCGACGTTTCCTCTTCCCATTCCGGAATCCCTACAGACGTCCAACGCTGCAAATGAAGCTCCATTTCCGAACGAATATTCTCCTTCATTTCTTCGATAATCTGAGTTGTCCGATCTGGCAAGAAGACGGTGTTTAGTAGATCCGAGAATCGAACTATGAATTGAGTGCGGAAATCATCGTTTTGGAGTAGAGTTCGTAGTAAATATGTAGACCAATCGGGATTGGGCCAGTATTGCCCCCCCTCTTCGGTTGCGAATTCAAGAGTGTTATGATTATGAGCGTCAAGTCCGCCTGCAAGGCCAAATCCGAAGTCCATATCATAGACCATCCACCTCCAACGTCCATCTTTTCCGTGTGGTGCCTGCGGATCAAATTGATCAACTCGATACCGCCAGAAATCGATATTATTGCCAGGCCAATCTAAATTTGAGGCAAAAATATTCGCAATTTTATAGTCGATAAAATTTACCATATCCATACGATTTCGCAACGAATCGTATATTACAGGATCCGTAATCTCGTTAGTTCGTATGAACTGCAGCATGTCTCTGTAGTCTGATGTACTTCCCTCTTTGAGATCACCATTAAACGTTAAGAGATCGATATTGTCGCCATCAACACCATATACCCGCTCGATATAATGCTTATCGTAGCGCTCACGTATGTTTATTAACCCCCAATACTCGCCATTGATGTAATGTGCGACTGGTCTGTATGATTGCGTATCGACATTTAGCGATGAAATAATACGTTGAATTGCAGCATCCCGAAACATAGTGTGGACAAAATCATTGCCGGAATTTCGTAGCATTAATCTGTTAAAAGAAATATCAGGCTGATCAGGAAAAAATGGGAAGTTAAAACGGGAGTCGTCGTACTCATTACGAGCGTACAAACGTAATGATTTCAAGGCAGCTCGTCTGCTTGCTCCACCGTGAATTCGTACACCAATATCCTGACTGTAAATAAATTGACCGTCAGGCTCTATAAACTCGAGGCTCGCCTGATATTCTCTGGACCTCTGGAAGTTTGCCGGCGGATAATTATTTGCGGTTTCGTGCGAGTTTTCTCTCCAGTTATCGTAATCAACACCTGGAATATAAATACCATCATCGTAGTCGAATAATGATTTGGCAGGTAGCACCAATGAAACTATTGGCAACTCGTGCGGATTCCCATTTTCGTTAAGCAAATAGCTTTTTGTGGTAATTGAAGATGGAAGTGCTCCGGTTTTGAATGCCCGCGCACGTACCACATTCAGCTTCTGTAAAGATGTTGTAGGCACTACAGGATTGGGATCAACATGCGTGTTTATTCCAGAAATGACTTCGGGTTCAGCCGTCCTGTCCTCCAACAAAAACGGAAAATTATATAGTTTACTTTGGTACGTTTGTTCGTAAAAA
>JAIUMT010000347.1 GCA_022565415.1 Balneolales bacterium
GGATATTTTTCTCCAAAAAAGCCTCAGCGAATTTCATCGAAACTCCGTGAGGAAGTGCCAGAAATACAAGATCCAGGTCGAGTTTTAACGCCTCAGCAGCGGTTATCAGTTTGAGGTCGACTTTGCCACGGAAAAACGGATGCACATCCGAAAATGCTTCTCCGTTTCGGCTTTCGCTGGTTATTGCGGCGATTTCGACGCCGTCGTGGTGGTATAATAGCCGTACCAGTTCGGATCCGGTATAACCCGTGGCTCCAATAATTCCAATTTGTTTACGCATTGGTCGCCTCCATATTTGCAAGAGCTTTTTCAAGGGCTTGCATGGCGATTTCAAGTTCTTCGTGGGTAATTGTGAGCGGCGGGACCAAACGAAGTATGTTTCCGGCCGTAGCGTTGGCCAGCACGCCATGATCGAGTAATAATGCCACCAGAGGCTTGGTTTCGAAATCGAATTCCACGCCTATCATGAGCCCCTTGCCTTTGATTTGCTTCATACCCGGATGGGCAATTTGCTCAAGTCGCTGGCGAATCCATTCGCCTTTCTCACGGGCAGCATCGAGTAAATGTTCGTCTTCGATAACCGATAAAACAGCCATCGATGTAGCACAAACCAGCGGATTTCCACCAAATGTGGTTCCGTGATCGCCATAATCCATCGTGTCGCTCACTTTCTGATTCGACAAAATTGCACCGATAGGAACGCCTCCGCCCAAACCTTTAGCCAAGGTCATGATATCGGGCTGAACCCCGTAGTGATCTTTGGCGAACCACTTGCCGGTTCGACCAATTCCGCTTTGAATTTCATCGAAAATGAGTACGATATTCTGCTCGTCGCATAGTTGGCGAACTTTTTTCACATATGACTCATCAGCCACATTTATGCCGCCTTCACCTTGAATTAATTCCAAAATGATGGCTGAAACCTGATTTTCTCCAGCTTCTTTGATGGCCGTTTCGATGGCTTGAAAATTGTTGAACGGCACTTTGACGAATCCGCCCGGCATCGGACCAAATCCGGTTTGCATGGTTTCTTTACCCGCCGATATAGTGGCCAACGTTCGCCCATGAAAACAGTTTTCCATAGAAATCACGGTTCCGCCTTTGCCGTTTTTGAATCCGTATTTTCGGGCAACTTTGATGGCTCCTTCAACCGACTCGGCGCCACTATTCGTGATAAAAACCCGGTCCAGACCCGATATTTCAATCAATTTTTGGGAAAGTTCGGCCTGAGGTCTGCTTAGGTAGAAATTCGAGATATGAAGGAGCTTTTCGGCCTGATCTTTAATGGCCTGAACTACTTTCGGATGGGCATGTCCCACATTATTAACCGCGATTCCGGCTAGTAAATCGATATATTCTTTGCCATCGATGTCCCAAACCCGGGCTCCTTTGCCATAATCGAGTGTGAGCGGATAACGACGAAATGTCTGCAAATAATGCGATTTATCCGATTTGTGTAAATCTTGATTTGAAGTAAGTTTCTTCTGCATGCTGTTAATTTAGGGAATTAGAGATGTTCCGACCGGACTTTCTGATGCCAATGCGGCGACCTGTTCTGGTTTTGTACCATTGAGAATGCGCGCTGTTTTGGCTCCTTTTGCAAGTGCGATGGTGCAACTTTCTACTTTTGGCAACATTCCTCCGGCTATGATTCCTGTGTCGATTAAATTCTTAATTTCGTTTGCGGGCAAGATGTCAATGAGTGATGTCGGGTCTGAAATATCTTTTAATAGTCCGTCGACGTCGGTTAAAACCACATAGTCGCGAACCTGAAGTGCTCCGGCGATATGTCCGGCAAACATGTCGCCATTGATGTTGTAACTTTCTCCGTTCTTGTCGTTTGCAAGACAAGTGATTACAGGGATATAATCATTTTGAAGCAATAAGTCTAATAACGTTGTGTCGACGCTTTCCACGTCTCCGACCAGACCGATATCGATGCTTTCGGTGATGCCATTATTCAGACGATGATGCCATCGTTTTTTGGCAGTTACCATGTTGCCATCTTTTCCACTTAAACCAACGGCATTGTATCCCAATGAGTTGATTAGAGATACCAAACTCCCGTTAACCTGACCCTTAAGCGCCATTTCGACGTATTTTAGAGCTTCGGGCGTTGTTACCCGGTGTCCGTCAATGAAATCGGACTCAATATTGGCTTTTTGAAGTGCTTCTTTGATGAAGGGTCCGCCACCATGGACGATTACGACATTAATCCCTTTTGCCTTTAGTGAACAGACCTGTTCTAGTATCTGCGCCTGCAATGCGATGTCTGTCATTGCGTTTCCGCCGTATTTGAACAAAATTATCGGCGTTGTAGATGTTTTCATAATATAGTTGCTGCAAAACCCACGATTTTGCAAACTCTGTTATTTTTTAATGGGTTACGAGTATAGATTTCGGATATAAATCTGCGATAGCCGCACTGTAGTTTTCATATCCTCACAAGAAAGGAATAAATTGGGTTAACTACCAGTTGCTTTTTTCCGCTAAACACCAGTAAAACAAAACTTTACAGTTATAAACAACTATTTAACACATGGAAGCGCTACGAGGAAACAGCCAGGCGCTCGAGTAAACGACCGAGGAATTTCTTTCCATAAATTCGACGGATGTGGTTCATGTCGGCCAGAATGATAAGCCGGTCTTTGGCCCGGGAAAATGCCACGTTCAGTAATCGGGGAACACTCAAACCATTCTTGGCCTCATCGAATGGCCGAACTGAAAAGTGTCGAACTTCTCCGCGTTCTATCATTCCCGACATCACCGTATCGAAAATGATTATGCGTTTTTCCCGTCCCTGAAATGTGTGAATGGTGCCGACTTCGACCTCGGTTAGTCCTTTTTTGTTCAGCGCCCGGCGCATGTCCCACACAACCGATCGAAACGGAACAATAACGCCGATTTGCTCCATTGGAATCAGTTCGCGCATTACCAACTGATAAACCAGTTCGGTTAACACTTTCTGATGCATTTCGTTGGCCGGACTAAACCCATATCCACCACTTTTCTTTGTAAGAACGGGTTCAAAGAAGGAAGTATCTACGACTTCGAATGATTTTTTGCTGTCTGCAGCGACTTTTCGTGGTTTGCGTTTGGCCTTGGTTGGGGTTTTATCGGGGTTTTCAGAGCTGCTTGACTCAACTTCGTCTGTTAGATTAATTTCAGGAATTCCGCCGGTTTTGAGTCGGCCTTCGTAGAAAACTTCCGAAATGATTTCAGCGAGGTCTTCTTTAAGTCGGTATTGGGTATCGAAACAGCTGGTGTGAAGCGGGTTGAAATCGTGCCAGTCGAACAATTCGCTAACTTGCTCGGCCCGGGAGGCAAATGCGAAAATATCCTGTTCCAAAACC
>JAIUMT010000348.1 GCA_022565415.1 Balneolales bacterium
TACCATCAGCAAACCGGAAAAAAAACTCTTCTCATCACTGGAAACCACGATAATTGGGATTTCGGATATCTGAACTCGATAGGCTTCGACATCGAACACGAATATCGATTTCTGATGTTACCAGGCGGGGAGCGTTTAATGCTGATGCATGGCGACGGATTAAAAGAACCCCGATTCGAATTTCACAGGCCTAGACTTCATCGCTTACTTAGAAATCCGTATTTTGTAAAGTTGTTCAAATTCGTAACAACTCCACGCTTAGGCAACAAAGTAATGCATTCCTTTTCGGCGTGGAGTAGAAATAACGACTCAGACGACACATTCGATAAAAAACATCTCGATAAACAGGTATTCAGGTTGTTGAACTCAGATGTAGCCGATATTATAATTTGCGGTCATCATCATGAAATCAGAAACCAATCCGTGAACCAAAAACGTTACATTAATACAGGTGCTTTTTTTAAGAATAGTACCGTGTGCCTTTATACTACAGGATCATTCCATCTCGTTAGATGGCATGGAGCACAACGAATTTTCACCCCGATTAACAACGAATCAGCTGGATGAGTAATCAAGGCGATCACAACGAAGACTACGACCGCTATTTAAGCGACCCCGAGTATCGAAAAAAAATGCTTGAGCTACGTAAAAAAAACGCAGCAGAAAAAGCAGAAAGAGAACGCACCGGCAGTAAAAAGCCAGGTAAAATTCGAAACAAACTGAGGTTCACGGGGGACTCAGACGCCAGTTCTGAGAACATCTACTCTATTTTACTCCGATGGACAGGCATACTTATCGTCATCGGAATCGTACTGGGCTCTGGCTTGATTCTCTATTTAATGCAAGGGCTACCCTCAATCGAGGAACTTGAAAATCCAAGAACGGACATTGCTTCGTTCGTTATGAGCCGGGATGGCGAAGTGCTCGACAAGTATTTCACAGAAAACCGTACATATGTAACCTACGAAAACATATCTCCGCACGTAATTGATGCACTCATTGCCGTTGAGGATCACCGTTTCTACCAGCATTGGGGCATAGATCTATACCGAACGGCAGCTGTTCCTATTCATTTACTGAGGGGGAATATGCAGGGTGGATCAACCATCACACAGCAGTTGGCCCGAAACTTGTATCGAAAAATCGGACGTGAAGTAACGGTCGTTAGAAAGCTACGGGAAATGATTACGGCCATTCAGATTGAACGAAATTATACCAAGCGTGAAATTCTGGAAATGTACTTGAACACGGTTGAGTTCAGTAATAGCTCGCATGGGATTGAGGCTGCTGCTTTTACACATTATGGCAAAACCGCACATGATCTGAATATAAACGAAGCAGCCACACTCATTGGTAGTCTTAACAACCCTACGTTATATAACCCACGATCCAGAACCGAACAATCAACACGGCGGCGAAATATCGTTTTGAGTCAGATGGAGCGTCGTGGGTTCATCAGTGCACCAGTTTTCGAGGACAATTTCACCCAAGCCATTGCGCTTAACTATAATCCACCATTCCGAGCACGCCGGGAAAGCCGGTATTTTGGTGAATATGTACGACTCCAAATTCAACAATGGGCCGACGAGAACGGATACGATCTTTTTACGGATGGTCTTATTATCTACACCACGGTCGAGTCGAATATGCAGCGTATTGCTGAAAAAGTGGTGACTGAGAATCTTGTAGAATTGCAGGCCGCTTTTGAGCGAGAATGGACCCAACCCGGACAAGGCTATATGAGTCGATATTGGCAACGATTCCCGGCTCACCTGGATCAGTTTATAGCCGAAAGTGGAGAGTTTCAAACTGCGGTAGCTGCCGGGCAAAGCCGTGCTGTAGTTATGGACTCTCTCAAAGCTATTCCGGAATTCGTTGAGCAAATTAAGCGAACCAGAACAAAGCTAGAGTCCAGTTTTGTGGCATTGGACCCGAGAAATGGTCAGGTTTTGGCATGGGTTGGTGGTACCGATTATGGTCGGAGGCAGTTCGACCAGGTTTTCATGGCAAAAAAACAAGCAGGCTCTACATTTAAGCCATTTGTATATGCCGTTGCCATCGATAATGGGTACAAACCATATCACAGATTTTCACGATATCCAGTTAGTTTCATCGACCGTCAAAATCGTGTTTGGGATCCTAAAGATGCCACGATTTCGCCCGGACCTGAAATGGTTTCCCTAAGAGAAGGCCTGGCTCGAAGTTTGAACAACGTCACGGTACGACTACTTCCTGAGCTGGCTGGTGCTCCGGGTACCAATCAGCTCGAAGAATTGATGCCGGCTGGTAGAAAAATTGCAGAAATGGCCAGAAACTTAGGCGTTCGGCAATCTCCGATAACAACCTACCCCTCCGTTGCGCTAGGCACGGCAGAAGTGACCTTACTTGAAATGACGAGTGCATATTCCACATTTGCCAATCAGGGAGTCTACATTGAACCAATCGCAGTTACCCGAATTGAAGACAAAGCCGGTAACGTACTAGTAGAGTACTTCCCACAAGAACGTGAAGAGGGTATTAGTCCGGAAACAGCTTACATCATGATCGATATGATGCGTGGGGTTATCCGAGGCGGTGAATGGGGTATTGGAACCGGTGTGAGGATGAGAAACATGGGCGTAACGCAGGATGTTGCAGGTAAAACAGGTACTACCCAAAACAGTGCCGACAATTGGTTCATTGCTGTTATGCCACATATCGCGGTAGGATCCTGGGTTGGTGGTGACGACCGTAGAATACGATTTCCAAGTAGTCAGGGTATTGGTCAGGGTGCTCGTTCTGCCCTTCCTATTGTCGCCGATTTCATAATTGAAAACAGACGCGACAACGGCGATAACTGGAGCACAGACGGATTTGAACAACCTGCAGGGTATGTAGAAGATGTGCCTGATGCTGTGCAAACTATCCAGGACCAGCGTAACCGAAGAACTGGCTGGTAGTTATTAATTACTTTAATACATTGAATATCTTATTCATTCGTATTCAAGATATTAAAGTAATCCAACAACGTAGAACATCTGCTGTTGGACCATGAATTGTAGCAAGGCAGGAATCATATTAGAAAAGAGTTTCGACACGCTTGAAAAAACGCGCTATGATGCCTTCAAACCCGTCTGAATACAAAAAAAGGTTGCTCTTACACTAGTAAAAGCAACCTTTTGTAATATTATAGAAATAAGAATTCGTTTCTTATCCTTTAGCCAATCGAACTCGGTTAGT
The DNA here is from genome assembly GCA_022565415.1 of Balneolales bacterium. Taxonomy (GTDB): domain Bacteria; phylum Bacteroidota; class Rhodothermia; order Balneolales; family HLUCCA01; genus HLUCCA01. Next base: position 3,220 of record JAIUMT010000348.1, read on the forward strand.
TGCTCTTTGCAAAGCCGCCTCAGCTCGCAACAGATCAATATCGTCGCTGTTCGTTGCTGCAGCAACGCGTTCTTCTGCCCTTTTGAGAGCTTCTTTAGCACGCTCAAGATCGATTTTGCCAA
>JAIUMT010000349.1 GCA_022565415.1 Balneolales bacterium
CCAGTAGTTCCGTTAATTTGTCCCGCGAAAAACAAATTTGAAACAATCTTGGTTTCCATGCTTCGATAAATCTGATGCGGAGGAAAGAAATCATACTCAATAGCATATCCGGGACGAATCATAACCACGTTCTCAAAACCAGGAATAGTTTGCAGAGCTTGATACTGAACATCCTCAGGTAGACTTGTAGAAAATCCGTTCAGATACATTTCATGAGTGTTCCAACCTTCCGGCTCGAGGAAAAGTTGGTGCCTGTCTTTATCAGCAAAACGATTGATCTTATCCTCAATACTCGGGCAATAGCGCGGACCTGTCGATTTAATACGGCCGTTAAACATCGGACTTCGATCGAATCCGGTCTTAAGCATCTCGTGAACAGCGGTGTTAGTGTAGCCTATCCAGCAAGTGAGCTGTTCCTTCCCTTCCAAAACAGTATCATTCATGAACGAGAACGGAACAGGGTTTTCATCACCATACTGAATCTCGAGAACATCATAATTCACAGTACGACCATCAATTCGCGGCGGCGTTCCGGTTTTTAGTCTACCAGATTCGAATCCTTGGTTCTCAAGACATTCTGTTATACCAACGGATGAGCGCTCGCCCGATCGTCCTCCACCATATTGCTTCTCCCCAATGTGAATGAGTCCGTTCAAGAATGTGCCACTAGTGATAACAACGGTCTTTGCCAAAATTTGCTGACCAGTCTGGGTTTCTACTCCATAAACTTCTTTAGATTCGTTGATGAGAAGCGAGGTGACATTATCCTGGCGAAAGAAAAGGTGCGCTTTCTCTTCGAGGCGTTCACGCATGTGAGTGGCATACATCATACGGTCGCTTTGGGCTCGCGGGCTCCACATAGCCGGACCCTTGGAAAGATTAAGCATTCTAAACTGAACTCCGGAGGAATCAGTAACTAGGCCAGATAATCCACCCAATGCATCAATTTCTCGAACGAGCTGACCCTTAGCAACTCCACCCATGGCGGGATTACAAGACATTTGTGCAATGGAATTTAGGTTCATGCTGATGAGTAGTGTTTTACAGCCCATTTGTGCCGCCGCACCTGCAGCTTCACTACCTGCATGCCCTCCTCCAACTACGATTACATCATACTGTGGGTAAATTTGAGACATGGTTGATTCCCGGTGAACTTATAATAAATTTGTCGACCACATGCCTTATGTATATACCTGTTATTGCTACACTTGAGACATGTGTCAACTTTGAAAAGCTTTCAATAAACAAAAAAAGCCATCTACCTTACTGATAGATGGCTTCGTTGCGATCCGGAAGGGACTCGAACCCTCGACCTCCTGCGTGACAGGCAGGCGTTCTAACCAACTGAACTACCGGACCCCGTACTATGGTGGCGTTAACCATCCAAAGTAGAATGTAAATATACGACCAAATCGGTTACCATGTCAATACCTTTTTTAATTGACCGATGTATAGGATTTCAGTCTCATCAAAATATCGAGTTGCTCTGACTGCAAAGTGGAGAGTTCTGCCTTTTGTAACAACATCAGCAAACTAAACAGGAACTCGGTATCATTGACATCATCATGCATAACTAACCTTTCAGCTATTAGAAATTGCTCATGCCACGAAAAATCAGAAACTATCTCAACACGTAAATCGTCATCAAGTGGGTCCAAATACCTAATTAGTCGGTCAACTTGGCCAACATTGTTTCGATTTATAATCAGGCGCACAAAATCCGGATAATCACCGATTATAGTATCAAAAACAATCTCATTTGGTTGATATACAAGGTTTGCGAAATTTGTCCACCTTGTCGTATCAAAAACGGTGGCCTCGTCATTAAATAACTGTATTCCACGCAAATCAAAGTTTGTCTTGAAATTAGAAGCAAATAAACCACTGTCATCAGCATCAACAATAACATCAAGTTGGTCTAAAACGTCGAAATCCATCCCCTCATGTAGCATATATGCATCGGCAACCCTCAGTAACTGAGAAATACGAAATCGAAAATCATCAGCTAAGGAAACCGTCGAATCATTAAGCAAGGGTCGAATCGTTAAATAATAATCATCAATTACTTCCTGGAAATAGCCATTTCGTAACATGAAGTCACTCCAGAACAACCAAATACGCTCCGAATCTGGGTTCTCATCATACAAACGGTCAATAATGTACCGCGCCAGATGGATATCGTTGCGAGCAAATGATTTCCGAAACTCATCCAGCCTTCGCTCAGTTGATGTTTGCACTCTCGGACACTTACGCTCAAATATCGACTCACGACCAAATACATTCCGAGCAATATGCGCCATAGTAGTATCATACTCTATCGTACCAAGATGCGTAACCCAGCCATCATGAAGTTCAATCCAGGAATCATCGTAAATACCATCAATCGAAGAACAAAAATAAGCCTGTTTCATAAGGTCTAAACCGTGATTTTCAACCAAATAACCGACAAACGAACCACTTACAGCATAATTAACCCCACCTCTTCCGGCATAAAAACCCGTAAATGAAAACAATTGGGACAATTCTGAGGCATCCGGAATTTGTTCAGACGCGGCCACGAGCTCGTCGTGAGTAGTTCTTCGAAATCGAGGATCATCAAAAGCAACTGCTATTCCTTCTGTGAGACCAATTAGAAAGCTAGCCCTCAGCACCGGTATCGCAAACTCACGCGCAAGTACATGAACCATCTCATGACGCATAATTTGCAATCCAGACTCCATGTCGAGATGAAGCTGAGGCGTGAAATTCCATGTAGGCACGTAGCTAGTGTATCGTGCGCCAGTAAACTTATGCTTCTGCCATTGGTCACGATATACCGAAGCAATAACTTTTTCGGATGGCATTTCGACTTCCAACTCACGAGCCAAGTCTACATAGTGAAAATCGAGCCAGTATAACCATTCTGAAGCCGTGGTTTCATCCATACCCGCCGGATCATAAATCAAGACGATGTGGTCTGATTCTAGTCGTCCGCCAAGTTCATCGGCGATATATGACAACGGATGTACGACTCCGAAACGTGGCAAATTCATCGAATACAGCAAAAACAATACTGAAAGCAGATAGAACCCCCACCTGATTTTCTTCGTGACTACATCCGAAGCTAGCCATGAGCCACCTAGCCAAAGCAAAGATGCACCAAGCATAACATACATCCGATGCCAAATCAACGATACATCGAATGTTATTACCTCATCATAAATTGGACCGGGAAACCAACCCCAAATACTGTTAAACAAGAAAACATGGGGTAAAAAGAGTAACAAAAACAGGGGAATTAAAGCAGCAAGTATAAACAGAGCGCTGAATC
>JAIUMT010000350.1 GCA_022565415.1 Balneolales bacterium
CCATAGAGCATCCAGGTTCCGATCCAACCCCTCAATCATTCAGTGAAAACAGCGATTTACACATATGGGGAGTTGCTATTTCACCCGTGCGGAGAACCCAAATCGGCATTTTATTATCGGCATTGATTGGCGTTGTTCTGGTTTGGTTGTTCCCAAGCGTGATCGACCTTTGGTATGTGATTGGTTCGGTGCTGATTCCGGGATTATTGTTACCAATCGTTGGGATTTATTATTCGGCGTTTCGGGTGCCCGCTAACGTTGCCCCGTATCTTATTGGCATTCCGGTATTGGTAAGCCTTGGCTGGCTCCTGGGCGGACTCTATTCAGGCTCTGGCGGCTACTACACGCTCTGGGGGATCGAACCATTTTACCCTGGACTTACCACCTCCGTAGCCATCTTCTCACTTGTCCAGCTCCGGAAAGCTACACGTCTTTAAGTATATCCGATAAGTTTAACTTGTGAATCGGGATAAGGTATTTTTTCTCGAGCGCATCTTTGTGAAGTCCAAGTTCGCCGGTTCCGTGAAAATCCACGACGCAAAATTTGTCGACGACTTGCATCACCTCGCCGATTCCATAAAATTCAGGGCAAGGGCCGTAGTAAACCAAGTCACCAGGATGCAATTCGTTATTCGCCCGATAGTGATAGGGCATAATTACCGGTAGTTTATCGGTTTTGTAAGGAGTTCGTTTTTTTATCATCGCTAATTCCCGCTCAATCATATCCGTCGAGAGGGGTGTTTCACTTGGTTATTGTCGGTAGTTAACGTGTCCCGGATTAAAATCGTTTATGAATGACCATTTTCAAGTGGTGGGGTTATTTTGAACGTCCTTAATGTCGAACCGGCCTTTTCGATGTAGACATGATAAGCTTCTGGGGGAATCAAACTTTCCATTTTCTCGGGCCATTCTATTAGACTGATTCCATCGCCATAAAGATATTCCTCGGTACCAATTTCGAGTGCTTCAGTGGCACTTTTCAGACGATATGCATCAAAATGGTACACCGGGATTTTGCCTTCCGTGTATTCGTGAATTAAAGTGAAGGTTGGCGAATTCACTTTTGTGGGGTTAATGCCTAGTCCTTCAGCTACACCTTTGACGAGGGCGGTTTTACCGGCTCCCAGATCGCCATGAAGGCAAATTATGTCGCCCAGCTCGGTTAATGCGGAAAGCGTGATTCCGAGTTTATGCGTTTCTTCTGGACTATTCGTGGTTACAATAAGTACATCAGCAAGTTTCATCGAGAGTCTATTTCTTGGGTTTTAAAAACGCAATTGGCAATATCATTTCTTCCATCGTTGCGCCGCCGTGCTGAAAAGTATCCCGATATTTGTTCTGATATTTGTGATAATTGGTCGGATACACGAAATAGTAATCTTCGAGTGCAATGAGGTAGTTCATCGCATAACTGTTTTTAGGGAGCTTATAAGCAGCCGGATCTTTTATGATTATGGCCCCGTCACGGTCGGCCTTTAGGTGACGACCAAATTTATATCGCAAACTTGTGCTTGTGTCGCGGTCGCCGATGACCTTGGTATCGCGCAGAGCACGTACTGATCCATGATCGGTGGTAATAATGATGTTCACATCTTCCTTCGAGAGTGTTTTCAGAATTTGAAACAGATACGAGTGGGTGAACCAGGACCGTGTTAGCGAACGAAATGCAGCCACATCTGGTGCGATTTCTTTTAAAACATCGGAATCGGAGCGGGAGTGCACCAGCGTATCGACAAAGTTGAAAACAAACGCGTTAAACGGGTTGTTTAAGTAGTTTTTTATTTTATCGTTGAGTCGCTTGTTATCGTCAGTGTTTAGAATCTTTTCGTATTTCGGATTGATTTGAGACTTGAATCTCGAGAAACTTTCTTCGAGAAGTTTGTCTTCAAATCTGTTTAACGAGCTTTCATTCTCGTCGTGCTGTGTCCACAAATTCGGATAATGCTTTTCTATATCAACCGGAAATAACCCGGAAAAGATGGAGTTTCTGGAATATGGTGTTGCTGTTGGAAGTATCGAGTAGTAAAACTCTGTAGAAATAGAGTAATACTCATTTAGCAAATTCTCAAAAACCAACCATTGATCGTATCGCATGCAATCAATCACGATAAAGAAACAGGGTTTCCCATCCTCTAGCTTTGGAAATACGTACTTTTTGAGCACATCCGGTGATAAGTTCGGACGGTCGCGCGCGTCTTCGCGGAGCCAATACACATATTCCTCTTGAATGAACTTACCGAACTCACGGTTTGCTTGCTGGAACTGGTCCATCAACACCTGTTGCAACGCCTCATCGCCCGACTCGAGCTCGAGCTCCCATTGGGTTAGCTGTTTGTAAATATCAATCCAGTCGGTCCACTCTCCCGGAGAGTTTATACGCTGGGATAACTGATTGAAATTGCGTAAATAGACCTGAGCCGTATGTTCATTTCGGAGTCTTTGTTTGTCAAAAATGCGTTTTATCGTAAGTAAAATCTGATTCGGATTCACCGGCTTTATCAGATAATCTGATATTCGTGAGCCAATAGCATCTTCCATGATGTGCTCTTCCTCACTCTTTGTAATCATCACAACCGGCAGGGCAGGACGGGCTTCTTTTATATGACCAAGAGTTGTAATTCCATCCATCCCGGGCATTTGCTCGTCTAGAAAAACGAGGTCGTACGAGTTTTTTTGAATCAGGGCGAGCGCATCTTCTCCGTTCGTAACCGGAGTTACAGTAAACCCTTTATTTTCGAGAAATATGATGTGGGGACGAAGCTGTTCGATTTCGTCGTCTGCCCAAAGAATCTGGTTGTGCATGCTTACAATTTGTGAATGAGTAGTCTATATAGTAAGGTCTATAACCACTAAATTCACAAAAAAATTGTTAACCGATTCGAATTTGAGCCAATTAATTAGATTTCAAGAATTTCCCTGAGTTGTTCCAAACGAGTCTGACCAATTCCCCTCACGTTCGTGATATCATCTACTCGTTTAAAGCTTCCATTTTGCTCCCGGTACTCAATAATTCTGGCTGCAATTGACGGACCTATTCCCGGGAGTTTGGTTAATTCCGTTAATGTGGCTGTATTTATATTGATTCGGACTGAATCTGGCGGCCTTTCGGGTTTCGTTGTATCTGCTTGAACTATGCTTGTTGATGGAGGCACCTGCTGGCGCATTTCGATAACTTGCTGGATTTCAGGCTCAAATTCCGGTGGAATCAAGGCCCTGGCCAGAGATTCAATCGTATCGGGTTGACCAGGATAGTATCGCTCCAAGAGCTCCCTCTTCTCTTCATACCGCTCAGCAGTGCGCTCATA
>JAIUMT010000351.1 GCA_022565415.1 Balneolales bacterium
CCATAACGGCAATCGGCACATTGGTCGCGGGATATGGAATTGGCTACGGAATCGCCTTTATGAACCCGTTTACGCTTGTTTTAGCTCAAAATGTGGCCGGACTACCGCCCTTGTCGGGATGGGAATTCCGATTAATTTTGGTCATTCCATTTTTGTTAGTAGGATTTCATCACGTCTGGAGTTATGCCAAAAAAGTGCTCAAAGATCCGAAGGCGAGCTATGTGTACGGCATCGATTCGAGCATAACCACCCAAACTAGTGACGGTGAATATCCGGAATTAAATGCTCGAAGGAAGTGGATTTTATCTGTAACGGTGCTAACGCTCGGATTGTTGGTGTTCGGAATCTCCCAATATGGCTGGTATTTGGTCGAATTAAGCGCGTTGTTTCTGGCGCTGGCCATTGTGATCGGACTCATGTCGGGGTTCGGGGTGAACATAACGGCCTCGGAATTCACCAAGGGCGCGGCTGAACTCACGGGAACAGCCTTACTTATCGGCTTCGCCCGCTCAATTGCGTTATTGATGGAGGATGGTCAGGTTTTGCACACCGTGGTACAGGCTCTGGCTTCACCATTGGCCATATTCGGAGCGGAACTGGCCGCAGTTGGGATGTTGATAATTCAAAGCGGACTCAATTTCTTCATACCATCCGGAAGCGGACAAGCTTTCGTTTCGATGCCGTTAATGGGTCCGATTGGCGACCTTGTTGGTGTTTCCAGACAGGTATCGGTTTTGGCGTTTCAATTTGGCGACGGATTGATGAACATGATTGTCCCGACGAACCCTGTTTTGATGGGGATTTTGGGTTTAGCTGGAATTCCGTATGCCAAGTGGCTGAAATTCATCGTGCCGTTAATCTTGAAATTGCTCGCTTTAGCTGCTGTCGCTATGGTAATTGCGGTGCAAATCGGATTTAGCTGAAGATTTATGGGGATAAATTGAAGATGCCCAAATTTAGGTCAATACTTTTTATCCAATCATCGTGAGTTATTTTGCTTCAGCGATCAAAACATCCAGATTTTCTGATAGTAGAAAAATCCATCCGAATGTTGGCTTTTTAACACCACTTTACGTTTTCTAATAGGATATAAACTCTGTACCCACGTATTGACAGCTCTGTGTTTTGTGGATTCATTATAAAAATGTATGTTGAAGTGTAAGACAAAAAAACTAACACACATGGACGTATATTATGAAAGTAGATATAAAAGTATTACGAAGAGAAGTAGAGAAGTTGATTGCAGAAAAAGGCATTGGTTCTAGTCAGCTAGCACGTGCTGAACGCATACAGCGAGATGTGAATATTGCAGTAATATTAGGTTCAACAGCTGTTTTGCTTGGAGTCACGGCTTGGGCTGTGTTTAAATACAAAGGTGATTAAATTCACGTATGAATCCGGAAATTAAATCCCACATTGAGCAGTTTCTTTCGTTAAAATCTATAGCGATTGCGGGGATTTCTCGTTCAGGAAAACCGGGTAATGCTATTTTCAAGAAGTTTGTTGCAGCCGGATATGATGTGGTCGGAATTCATCCCCATATGACAGAGTTCGAAGGACAGCCGTGCTACTCGTCGTTGAATCGGGTGCCTAAACCCGTTGACGGACTGTTTCTTATCACAAATCCTGCTATAACACTGGAATTAACTCAACAGGCAATAGCAACCGGGGTTCGTTTTGTTTGGATGCACAACATGACTGGGATTCATCCTGCTTGGGGTGAGTCGTTTACTAAGGGAAATACGAGTGTCTCCGAGGAGGCTTTAGAACTGGCAAAACAGGCCGGAATGAAAGTTATTCCCGGAAGTTGTCCGATGCAGCACATCCAGCCTGTCGATATTTTCCATAAATGTATTCATTGGGTGAATGAGCGAAAAGGCGCGTAGATAGTGTTTTATGCAATATTTAGGAAACTGGTTTGGCAAACGTGTAATATTAAGTCAGCTTCGAAAAATATTCTATCCACATTGGTTGGTATTGCCATCGAACAGGGGCACATCAGTAGTATAGACGACCCGATTTCGTTGTATTTGACGGATTCAATGAATGGTGTCGAGCCGGCAGCCAAGAAGAATATTACGATTAAGCATTTGTTAACGATGTCGAGCGGACTTGAATCCACCAGTTTTGGAAATTATGGGCGTTGGGTGGTTTCGCAAAATTGGGTGAAATTTGTGCTAAATGGAAATCTAATTAGTGAACCGGGATCCCAAATGCGCTACAGTACCGGTAATCCGGATGCGCGTGGTCGGGGGGGCGAACAATGTTATCTATCGGGTTATGGACGAAGCTATTGTCCCGTATTTAGTTGAAAATATGTAGGTAAATTCGCTTTTGTTGTAGGTTATGGATGAAGCTATTGTTCCGTATTTGGTGGCGAATCACAATTGAAGAGCGATGTGTTGCTTTTAAGCTTTATGCACTAAGTCTGGCATCTTGTTTTAAGCGAGACGCTTGAACACCAACAAAAAATTTCAATATCAGGGAGTTTTGAGATTCTTTATTGTGCAAAACAGAATGGCATAAACGAATTTAACCAGACCGGTGTTGACATAATTCTTACAGCTAATTCGTGTGTAAGATCAATCAAACCCAATCCACGTCAATAGTTAAACCGGATTACTTTTGAGGCAAGAAACCAATGCTGGGTCCGAAAATTCTGCGCGTAATTACGATATTGTAATTGCAGGTGGAGGCATTGCCGGTCTTTCACTAGCCTCCGAAATCGTGCGGGTTCACCAGAATCGCTTCTCTATCGCGATTGTTGAGCGAAATGCGACCCCACTTGCCGACCGAACTATCTGTTTTTGGGACGATATGCTGATGCCGTCTGCCGCTAGTCCCGATGCCTCATGGAGCACCCTGCACGTGGCCGGCAACGAAATGGAAATCAGAGGGCCGCTACGAGAGTATCGTTATCAATGCATCCGGGCCGAGCGCTACCTCGATTCGTTGATGCAACACCTCCGAAAAAACTCCTCGATTTCGTGGATTATCGCCGAAATAACGGGATTTTCGCAGGATGAACATCAGTGCATAACGCATACCTCTCAAGGGGATATCAACTCGCCATATGTGTTTCAAAGTGTTCAGAAGAATGGCTCACAGCTAAGTTCGCCAAACTCGGTTTTACAACACTTCCTCGGCATTGAAATTGAATGCTCAGAAGACCATTTTCGCCCGGATCAGGCCACGTTGATGGATTTCCGCACACCTCAGTTCGATGGAACAGCCTTTATGTACGTTTTGCCATTTACGTTGCGAAAGGCGTTGATTGAATTCACACTTTTTTCGCCGG
>JAIUMT010000352.1 GCA_022565415.1 Balneolales bacterium
ACAAAGTTGCCATTTTGAACAGATACCATAGCAGCGTTTCCGCCCTTGATTATGAAATCTGCGGCACAATAGCCCAAATCGCGGGTGTATTCCATGTCGTACGGAATCGGATCAGCACAACGAAGCTCGTAACCGATATTTTTTGCTACAATAGTGGACTTGAGTCCGAATTCGGCAAGCCGACGCTGCACCAACATCTTCAGAATTTCACCGAAGTTGATTTCAGCAAAACGGACATTATTATGGGCATCGCGTTCTATTTCAGCAAGTTTTTCCAAATCTGTTGAATCCACTCGATCAATTAATCCCTCAGCTAGAATGGCCACACCATCCTGTTTGCCATAACTTTGACGTTTGATGATGGCTCCGACGAGAATATCGACGATGTTCATCAGCGAGATTTTACCGGGTGCAAATTCTTCAGGTATGATACTGAGAGTAGCACCGGCAGCTTTTCCGATTCCAAGTCCGAGGTGACCGGCATTTCTACCCATGGATACAACAAAATACCATCGAGAAGTGGTTTGAGCATCAACCATGATGTTCTTTACGATTTCGACACCGTGGTGACGGGCGGTTTGGTAACCGAACGTGGGGAGGCCGAATGGTAGAGCTAGATCGTTGTCAATTGTTTTAGGAACGTGAACTACACGAATTCGACCGTCCGCCATTTCTTCAACACATTTAGCTGAGTAAGCTGTATCGTCGCCACCAATGGTAATTAGCCTGTCGACATTAAGTCGAAGCAACGAAGTAACGGTATTTTCGAGATGTTTCTTCTCTTTGGTCGGATTATCACGGGAGATTCCGATGTGCGAACCACCGCGGAAGTGAATTCGACTTACATTATCAATATTCAATATGGAGTGATGCGAAATGTCGCCTTGCATTATCCATTTGAATCCGTCATGGATACCCACAACTTCATTTTTCTCCATTATGGCTCGAATTGTTGCAGCACTAATGACACTGTTAATGCCTGGAGCCGGGCCACCAGCTACTAAAATCGCTATCCTTTTGTGCGAAATCATACGTTATCCCTGTTTAATTTTTTCTGAGGTTAGTTCTGTAAATAATAAGTCGAATTGCACGAGGCAATGAGGCTTTTTTGATATCGTATCAAACTAATAAAAAGGGTTGGTAAATGTAAGCGCTTCCCTCATGTTTATGACATGTTTTTCCAAAAGTAACGGATAATTTAGCTCTTTATTGATATGTGCTGAGTTCAGGATTTCGTAATTTTACCACCAATGTATTATTAGCCCATAAATTTCAAAGTTTTATACATGAACAAAGAATTTCAAGACAAAATTACTATTTCGGCTTTAAAGAACATCAGCGTATATAAAGCTGTAATCGCAATTATTCTGGTTAGTGCCGTAGCTTTCCTATTCCTGGTGTGGCTACTTTACTTTAAAGAAACAGCAGAAACTTCGTTTACATGGGTAAGCAACCTGCCAGCAGTGAATGCTACCCTCAACTCTATCAGCACAATACTGCTAGTTCTCGGATTTTTACAAATTAAGAAGCGCAATTTCGACCTACACATGAGGTTCATGATCGGAGCATTTCTCATGTCGACACTCTTTCTGGTCAGTTATGTCATCTACCACAATTTTGTGGGTCATACCCCATTTCCAGGCACGGGCTTCATCAGACCAATATATTTCTTCATTCTGATAACACACATTATATTATCGGCCGGGGTTGTACCGCTCATTCTGGCTAGTTTCTACTTCGCATTCTCCGGAAAACTTCAGACACACAGAAAAATTTCAAAGATCACATTTCCAGTCTGGTTATATGTTTCTGTTACAGGAGTAGTCATCTTCTTTATTCTAAATGCATATGTGTAAGACCTTATACGGGCACACATTGGTACGAATTAGTGGCGAATAAACATGTCAACTTTCAGCTAACTTATTGATTTAAGTTGTCGAAGTCTATGTTTGCCAGAGGAATACTTTTTCTGAAATATAGTTCGGCAAATCTCCAATATTGCCCCTATTTTAGGCAACATTATTTGACATAATTGCTCGTTACGAATTTATTTAGAATAAATACAAATAGCCCTTTTTGAAGCTTTGAACTGCTTCAATTCTCGTATATTTGCAGCTTATTTCGCACGGCAGAAATAGTCATACACACAAAAGATCAAATTATAACTGAACCTGGTCAAACATGGCTCAACTTTTTCCTGAGTGGAGTAACAGAGTACCCCGCATACTACTGTTAAGCACGATTCTATTGTTAACATTTATCATCTTCGGGTTTTGGTATTTTGCATCACCAAAATTTACAGATGTTGGGTACGCCCCATTACAACCAATCGATTATAGTCATAAGCTACATGCCGGTGAACTTGGTATCGATTGTCGGTATTGCCATAGCTCTGTTGAGGTTTCGGCAATAGCTGGAATTCCATCTACACAAACGTGTATGAACTGTCACTCTCAAATTGCAACCGACAGCGATAAATTGGATGTTTTGCGCGACAGTTGGGAGAATGGAACCGCCATTGAGTGGATTAAAGTACACGACTTGCCCGACTATTCGCATTTCAATCATGCTGCACACGTTAATGTAGGTGTAGGATGCTCTTCTTGCCATGGCAGAGTAGATCGAATGGAAGTAGTTATGCTAAGTGAACCTCTCAGTATGGGATGGTGCCTCGATTGCCACAATAACCCGGAACCTCACCTTCGTCCGCTTGAGGAAGTGTTCAATATGGGATGGCAAGCGCCTGAAAACCAATATGAATTGGCCAGCGAAATCATCACCCGCAAGAATATTGCCCCTCCAATCTACTGTAATGCGTGTCATTACTAGAAATACCCATTTTCAAATCATACAAAGCTTAACGCAAATATTCGCATGAGTAAGAATAAGCAACAAACCTACTGGCGTAGCTTAAACGAACTGGCTAAGAACGAAGAGTACCAGAAATTCGTCGAACGTGAATTTCCTGAGGGAGCATCCGAACTTAAAGATGGTTACACTCGTCGAAATTTCCTGCACATCATGGGGGCTTCTATCGCCTTGGCTGGATTTGCAGCATGTCGTAAGCCATTCACTAAAATTGTTCCACACAGCAGAATGCCTGAGTATGCAATACCTGGCAAGCCTGTGTTCTATGCTACCTCATCTCCGTTTAACGGTTATGTGAGTGGATTACTCGTAGAGACCAATTCTGGTCGACCGACGAAAATTGAAGGTAACGAAGAACACCCATCTAGCATGGGTGCAACCAACACGCATCACCAAGCAGCTATTCTAGATTTATACGATCC
>JAIUMT010000353.1 GCA_022565415.1 Balneolales bacterium
ACACTTAATAATTCTGAAATTACGGTTAATAACGGCGGTCATCTACTTTCTAATGGGACCACATCCAATAAGATCACATTCAATGGAAAAGGGTTGGTGTTTCAAAGCGGTTCAAGTGGAACTATTAACTATGCTACCATTAAGAATGCGACGACCGGCATTTGGGCGACCGGTTCAAGCACCACAATTAATATTCATGACAATGTGATTTCCGACAACGGGACCGGCGTTCATCTGACATCCACTGGTACGAATGTCCTGATTACAGATAACGTAATTGAAGATAATACGATTGGAATGTGGTTGTACCAGTCCAATGCTTCCGTTTCTGGAAATATCATTGAGAATAATACCTATGGTATGAACGCCGACTATGTGTCTACTACGGCAGAACACGACGGGAACAAAGTCCGCTACAATACGGCGCGCGGTCTGTTTCTAAATTCCTCTAACCTGTGGGTTACCACCAGTGTGTTTGCGGGAAACGGCGGCAATCAGGTGCTGATCAATGACGGCTGGCCGAGCTTTGCCGAATCCCCGGGATTCGAAGGGTATAACGTAATCGCCTATGGTGCTGGTCCGATGCTCAAGGCACAAAACGGGGCATACGTATTTATGGGTTATTCCGCCGATGGCGGATACAATAGTTTCTACGAAACCGACATGCCCCATATCCGGGCGGAAAACAACTCCGGCGTGTGGGCAGACAGAAACTACTGGGAAGGTGGACCGGGCAACTCCATGGACGGTACATCCTGGGTGACCTCGAATAATACACTTAGCACCGACCCGAATCCACCTTACTACCAGAAAATGATTGCTGGCAATAGTACTTCCAATAGGTACGATGACACCGATAATCATACTCGCGTCCCTGAAGAACTTTTGACGGCAATGCGTGTGAGCATGGGCGGTGAGATAGAACAGGGTTTATCAGTTTTAAAAAGCTACATTGAAAATGATCGTCAATCTTCGTTTGCTCCATTAGCTTTGATTGGTTACAACGCCCTGGTACACAGACAAATGAAGGGCTTGGCTTCTGAGGGGCCGCGTCAAACATTGCAAGCCGAATTGACGGCGTATCTACAGTCTCAGTCCACAAGCGGCCAATCGGATCCCCTATGGCCCTATGCGGTGCGTTTGCTTGCAAATAACGCCATGCTTGAATCAGATTATGAAATTGGCCGGGATCACTTGCTTTCGTTGGCTGAATTTTCATCGTACGATTCTGTTCATAATCTACTGGCACATTATAATCTGTTTACCTACTACCTCGAAGTGGAGCAGAATTACGAGGAGGCAACCTCATATTTAAGTCAATTGTTAAGAAATCACCCCGATGATGAATTGACCCAAACAGCGCAATTACTTGCTGGTATTTACCTTAATAGTGTGCCCGATCCTATTGCTGAGCAGCATGGAAAAGAGAAACAAATATCCGACATTGTCCAGGTTGGAGCTTATCCCAATCCATTCAACCCGAATGCGGTAATCCGGTACAGCATCCCAGAAGATGGTCAGGTAAGGCTTGCCGTATTTGATGTTTTGGGGCGACAAGTGTCAGAGCTTGTCAATGGTTCGGTTCGAGCGGGTGTCCATGAAGTAGCCTTTAACGGCGCAAATCTGGCATCGGGAATTTACGTGTATAGGCTACAGGTCAGTGGTCAGATTATCACTGGCAAAATGATGCTACTGAAATAAGTCGGATAAAAATTCATAAACAGGTCTAAACTGCAACATAACAACGGTTTCGTGCGGACAGGTGCTGGGTTCCAAGCCTTAGTAGAACTCTTAGCCCCTGCCGCACAAACGCGAAGCCGTTATAAAACCAGAACTTCACCTCAATGAAACTTTCCATATTCGCCAAGCTCAGTACTGTCTTTGTCATTGCGCTAATTGGATGTACTTCAGTTGAAAGTAGTGACGATTATCTAAGTTTAGAGCGAATTTATCCTACTGAAATGACCCGCTTTGACCAAGTTGGTGAGCATTATTTCAGTTTTATTGGTACTCAATCCATAGTTTTAGAAGACGGTTCGTTCTTACTTGCTGATCGTGCTAATCGTGCATTGATTCAGGTTTCTGCGCAGGGTGATTACATCGCGACAGTAGCTCGCGAAGGACGAGGACCCGGGGAAATCCTCGATCTCACGTTTTTATCAGGAACACCAAGTAATGGGGTTGTAGCCTATGACCAGCAAAATCGCAAAGTTCTCGAGTTTGATAATAAAACCAATTTTAAATCAGAATTCGTAGCTCCTCCAGTCGAAGGCGGAATGCTTATTGAAGCCTATTTATTTGCCCCAAACACGTATCTGCTCGTTTATAGAAACTTGCAGCAGTATCTCAGTGGAGTAGATATAGTCCCAACTTTACAGCTAGTAGTATATGACAAAGAGGCAGAATCAATAGTTAAATCAGTAAATATCGAGGATGCATTACTGGCAACTCATATTCAAGATGGGGTAGTACGTGGTGGACGAAGAGTTGATTTCGGTCCCAATCCTTTGCAAGCGTATAACAGTAATAAAGGAATCTTTTATTCCTTTTGGTCGGGTGGGGATAAGGTAGCGTTAATGAATGAAAATCTAGACACTCTGAGTACTCTAAGAGTTGATTTAAGTACGGAGTTGTTGTCGACAATTGAACGTGACTCTCTGCGCAATTCCATGGATATCGATCGATGGCGCGAACTCGAGCCCCTTTTACCTCGAAGAAAAGCCATCGCACAGGACATGCATGTGGATTCGAGCGATAATCTGTGGTTGTTATTGAATCATAGAAGTGACTGGAACGAGTGGCTCGTTGTGGAACCAGATGGAAAGCCTAAGCACATGGTTATGCTTCCGAAAAGAAGTTTCTTGACTCATATATCAGAACATCACCTAGGTGTTAGGGTTGATGATGGAACATTAGCACTTTTCGAGCCAATTAACTAGTTTTCTGGTTTTATAACAACGGTTTCGTGCTGACAGGTACTGGTTTCGATCTTTTAGCAGAGTTGGCATCCCCTGCAGCACAAACCGAAAGCCGTTATGTAACAAAACAGTTCCGCTATAGCAGGTTTTCGAGAAGGTTAGCAGTGTTCTTCAGATTGGATTTTCTAAACTTTTCCAGTATTTCTCCAGCAGTAATTGGCGGGTTAGTCAGGTGTTCTACTTGGTTTAAAAAAGCTTGGGTAGCTTTAACTGGAAATTCTTCGATTA
>JAIUMT010000354.1 GCA_022565415.1 Balneolales bacterium
AAAGCGTTTGAGACGAATGGGGGGAATTGAATAGGCGGTTCCGATGAGTAAACTAATGGCGACGGTGGCGAATAGCCATTGTCCCTGAGTCCAAGCTAGGGCGATCGCCCCCAGTCCCGAAAGGGCGACAATCGTCCATCCCTGGCGGGGGCTAAATTCTCCCGAGGAGTTGTTGGGTTAAACGGATTCGGATAATTGCCATCCAGTCGGTATGAAATCGGAGAATCCGTTTCGATGCTGTTTGGCGCAAGAACATCTACGTTCAGAAGCAGGTTCAGGTAGTTGAACTCTTCCAGGTCACCACCCGCTGTCCACTGATCGGTTTGTGACAAGTAAACGGAGGTATAACCCTCTCCTTTCGTATCCGATCCGGCATCAACCGCCAGGGCAAATTCATTATTGTCATAGCCCGAAGAAACCGCAATATGAAACACGGTCGGGATGTTGCCCCAAGACGATACATCAATTGTGTTAAATTCACCGGGAGTTAGTGTACTGAGGGGGACTTCTTTGAGATGCAGGAAGTTGCCTGGGAGTCCGTTGGCGTCGTCGGAGTACATCACGATGAAGAGGTCGTCGGTGATTTCATTATCGTCTTGTACGCGGAAAGTGGCTCGTTTTCGCATGATGTATTCGTTGTTGAACTGTGTGTTCTGCAGGTACAACCAACGCTCACCACCGGCTGCATCCGAAACGTACGCAGCTGACCGAAAACGTGGAGTTTCTTCAGCGGCGTGGGAAATAAAGCTGAAGGTGTCGGGGCTGCCTTCGGTAATCAACTCGACAACCATCCAGATATCCTGATTTCGGTTAACTGAAATCGGTGTATCGAGCGTGATTTCATTCCAGTCGTTGGTCGAGATTTCACTCATCAACAACATCACCGGGTCGCCGATAGGCCGGCTCTCGTCGGGAGTCAACGGATCGTTAACGGTCTCCGCAGCAGACATATACGTTGCTCTCAACCACAACTCCGCACCACGCGCTCCTCCTTCGCTAAAGGCATTCGACTCGGCGATTGAAATCCATTCTCCATCCTCGCGCACGATAGATCGTCCCGCTGGCGGAAGCACCTGCTCTGCAGATGAAAACGCGACATGGTCTTGAAGTCCTACGACTTCGAGCTCAAAAGTGATAAAAACATCCGTTTCCACCTCTGTGATGAAGTTGGCATCAAAAAACGAAATCTCGTTCCACTTTTTGATGTCCAGATTGCCGATACTCATGCGCGATTCGCCAAGTACATCTCCGGGAAGACCAGCTTCGTTCACGCTCCAGATTTTAGCTACAAGAATATCATCGGGGACTGGGTCTCCTGCAGGTAAAACCTGGCTATGATTGATATTCTGGACCCAAAATTCGGCGGTATTTAGTCGGCTTCCTCCCGGAATGGTAAACCGGGTTCCGTATGCGCTTCGGGCAGTTCCGACGGGAAAGTTAAACTCCCAGGCCGGATTATTATCCGGGTTCTCGACCCCGTTTTTTATTACGTCTACATCCGGCTGAAATGGCTCATAGAACGATATTTTAACCGTATCGTTGAATCCATCAGATGAAGTTGTATTCGCTCCGGCAAAGAGTTCTACCGAGCTCAATGTTGAGGTTTCGGGGGCTGTAAATCGGGTTGCTTGTTTCAGAAAGTTCTGAGGAACGTGATCGAATGGAATTGGCCAGGCGAACATAGCTTCCGGACCTGCATAATTCAAAGTCGAATCTTTATCACCGGATGAAATACGGTCTAAAAACAGATTCACATTCTGGATTGGTCGCTCTTCCGGATGAGTAAATCGAACGGCAGATTGAATCATGAAATTCAGATCGTTGTTCGGATATTCGTTAAATCCGGCCTGACCATCGGGTGTTGCGGGCAAGCTCCAGGCCTGATCGCGGTCGCCATGATTGACGATTGGCAACAATTGGCTGTAAGCCTGTGATGTTGCAAAAACCAACAGAATTAGGACAAGTAGTGTTTTCATAGTTTTTATCTGCATTTTTTGATTTGCCGGGTCTGGAGGATTATTTCATTTCTTGTAAGTGCGTTTTGTCGAAAAATGGGAATGCTTTACGATTTTATTCCATTCCTTCTTTACTGAGGTGTCTAAACCAGTTGAAGTAAAGAAAAATGCTTAAAACGACCAGTAAAGCCGACGCATATCCGAAGTATTCCCACTGTTTGGTTACGAATAACATAGGCGTGATACCCATAAAAAGCATCCAGGGTACAGCGATAACTGTTGACCAAATATCACGACGGTTTTCTCGGTGCACTGCTTCCAGATCAAAATCGGTGAGGCTTTCACGAATCCGTCCCCAGAATCCAAACGGACGGGTTTTGCGGTAGAAATCACGCAATGTATCGTCGTCGGTAGGCTCCGTCATCAATGCGATAATGATGCAGGCGAAGAATGTAACTAACGCCGTTGTGAAGAACATCTGAATTTCGGTGAATTGCACAAGTCCGGAGAATCGCACAAATATTGCGGCGAACATTCCTACAAATGTCCCTCCGGCATAACCATAACCGTTAAACCGCCACCAATACCATCTAATGAATTGAGGTACAATCAGTCCGACGCCAAATCCCATGGTCAAAAATCCCCAAACGTCGTTCAGACTGCTGAACATGTAGGTCGACATCAATCCGAAAATTACAATCGCAACGGAGGCAATTCGACTTTGACGGATGAGGGCTTTTCTGTCGGCATCGGGACGTAGAAAGCGCTGATAAAGATCGTTTACCCAGTATGCCGCACCTGAGTTTACAATGGCCACGTAGGTCGACATGGCCGCAGCTAAGAGTCCGGCTACAAGCAGACCTTTAATTCCGGCCGGAAACAGCTCCATCAATACCGTTGGAAGGACAACTTCGGGGTTTTCAATGACTTTTCCGCTGGCGCTGTAGGATATTCCAAGAATGGCAATACACATGATGAACGGCCACCGAAATGACAATAAGAAAATCCAAAAAACACTGAGTAGACCAACTTCGCGCTCGTTTTTTGCCGCCATGAAACGCTGAATCATATATCCGCCAGAGCCGCACATTCCGTCGATTGTAGATCGGAGCAGGTAGAACATGGTGGCGAGTCCGATGAGGTTGTACTGACTATACTCCCCGGGCATACTCATCTCCCATTTCGGGATAAAATTAGCCCAATCGCTGAGTTTGTGGGTTATTTCCTGAAACTGTCCCCCTCCCATA
>JAIUMT010000355.1 GCA_022565415.1 Balneolales bacterium
ACGGCTACTCCACGTTTAAAAAGTTGATTTATCCATAGTTATGTTATTTTGAGGTTACTTAAATATAGTGCAGAAGATGAAATTTTCGAAGAATCATTACTGCGATGACCTATATTTACATATCTAAGTTATCAATTTCAGACTTTACGCGGCTTCGATTTCGAATACTCGGCCCGGACGTTGCTTTACGTGGCCATTCATTTCCAATTCCAGTAATGCATTCATTACAACCATAACGCTCAATCGAGTTCCTCGCGATATGTTATCTGCATCGCAACTCCCCTTATCTTTGATGTATTTCCAGCATTTGAGCGCAGAATCACTCACTCCTTCCGGATCAGGTACGTTCACCGCAGATAATTCAACTTCTTTCTGAAATTCCATCCAGCGAAACTCACTGATTATATCTTCTATGTTTTCTACCAACTTGCCAGATGACTCCCGAATTAACTTATGACAACCAGTAGCTCTGGTACTGGTTAGGTTATGTGGTATCACAAAAACCTCTCGGTTTTGGTCCAACGCCAGACGAGCGGTTATCATGCTGCCTCCCTCCTTGGCTGTTTCTACAACCAAAACTCCGATAGATAATCCACTAACTACCCGATTCCGTGTCGGGAAGTTCATATAGTCCGGTTTGGTGCCCGGTGGAAACTCACTGATTATAGCTCCGCCTTCCTTTAAAATTCGGTCGGCAAGCGGTACATTAGGCATTGGATAAATTCGATCAATTCCTGAGCCAAGCACAGCTATGGTTTTGCCACCACAATCCAGTGTTTTACGATGAGCAATAGTATCGATGCCGTAGGCTAAGCCCGAGTTAATCGTGAGGCCTTGTTCTACCAAGCCCCGCACAAATTGTCCGGCAATGTCCTTACCATATGGTGAAGGGGATCGTGTTCCCACCACAGCGATACCGGCGTTGTTAAGCAGGTTCACATCCCCTCGCACCCAAAGCAGTACAGGAGGATCTGAAATCTCACGCAAACGTTCCGGATATACCTGGTCTTCAGGTATAATTAGTCGGCAACGAAGGGCCTCTGTTCGACGAATTATCTGATCTACCTCATTCCAGCGGTTAAAGTCTAACAACTGAGATACCACCTGCTTCCCAATTCCATTGATCGACAATAAGTCTTTCCTGGATAATCGAAAAACGTCGGTAGGACGATCAACGCGGTCGAGCAGCAGCCGTGTTCGGTGCGCACCAATTGAAGGTACAAGACTAAGTGCTATGCGGGTACGTATGTTTTCATTCATGGGCCTCCAGAATTTTAGACCAAAGCAGGTCTTTTAGCGGTTTTAAATTATGGGAGGTAGCTGCTGATACAAGAATGTAGTCGTCTGGAAGATCGGGTTTTTCTTCCAGCTCATATCCGGGAACGAGATCCATCTGGGAGATGACCACTACCCGGGGTTTTTCCAACAAATCTGGCCTGTACTCATGCAATTCGTTCATTAACACCCGATATTCTTCTTCGATATCGCTGGTGCAACTGATTACAAACATGAGCACTTTGTTTCGTTCAATATGGCGCAAGAACCGTATTCCTAGTCCTTTTCCTTTATGGGCATCTTCGATGATTCCCGGGATGTCGGCCATCACGAAACTACGCATATCGTCGAGCACTACAACGCCCAGGTTGGGTTCCATCGTGGTGAATGCGTAATCGGCAATTTTGGGTTTAGCATTGGATAATGCAGCAAGGAGTGTGCTTTTTCCTGCATTTGGATAACCAACTAAACCAACTTCGGCAATAAGTTTCAGTTCGATTTCGACAATTATTTCCTGACCTTGTCCGCCAGGCTGGGCATAACGCGGAGTCTGGTTTACATCAGACTTGAAATAGGTATTTCCTTTCCCGCCCTGACCACCTTTGGCAATGATCAATTCCTGACCATTTTCGATAACCTCGCCAATCTGGCGTCGGGTTTCGAATTCGTACACAATCGTGCCCAAAGGCACATCTAAAACGATGGGAATACCATCTTTTCCGGACTTATTCGCTCCGGATCCATTTTCCCCGTGCACGGCCTTGAGGAATTTTTTGTAGCGTAAATCCAGCAGGGTATTCATGTTAGAATTCCCTCTAAGCACGATATCGGCACCACGTCCACCGTCACCTCCATCAGGACCGCCCTTTGGCACATACTTTTCACGGCGAAAAGACACCGCTCCAGCGCCTCCGTTTCCGGCGGTTAAAAACATTTTGGCATAATCAGCGAAACGCATCAGCTTGTAAAATAAATGGTAATGGGTAATCGATACTTGCAGATGTTTCTCTTGTAAAAAAGGGGGTCGGGCAAAGTACCAAAACGTCTCAGGCAACAATTGCCATCGCGTTTATTATATAGAGTGAGATTTCACTCAAACATTACAAAAATATCAAAAATTTCACGGTAAAACTTTGATTATAAATATTAGAGCGAAATGGAGGCACACCTCAGACACACTATCGTCTTAAGTAATTTGTTGTAATGAGGCTATAGACATCGTCAATTTTGCAAAATGGAGACCTGTTCTCACCATGAAATCGTGATTCAAAGATGATTTCCTTCAAACCTGATCAACAGTGTTATATAGTGAATATCACTCTAGAGAGTTACAAAAAAATCTACCGCTGCAGAATGATGGTATCCACAATATTGTACTTCTCAGACAACTCACGACGTATTTTGAACGCATCATCAAGTGACCGAATGTCTTGCAACACAATCTGATACATATTATTCGGACTATAATACCTCACACGGTAGGTGTACCCGGTTATGCGTTCCAGCGATCTCGCTATACTTTCGGCATAATCCCGCTGATTATACGAACCGATCAGCAACCAGTACGTGAAGTTCTGCAGGTCAATCGACGGACGAGTAATCAAAAATGTGTCGTCGTACGGAGTATCTTCCAGAATTCGAGCTCTCAAATCGGTGGCATCGCTCCAGCTCAACAACTCGGTTGACTGAACTTTATACAATCCTCTCACCTCGTCACGTATAACCTGAACGTCTAGTCCGTAGCGTGTGCGCGCCTCTTCAGCATGCTCATTTGCGTTGCGTTGCGGCACATATGCACCTATTTGAACCCCAAAGAAGATGTCCTCTTCGTTGTAGGTTAAGTCGTTGATAATAAACGCATCACGGAACTGCGTCTGACGACGGATGTCATCTCGCAGGGCAAT
>JAIUMT010000356.1 GCA_022565415.1 Balneolales bacterium
AAAATAGACGAAATGCGAAGAGGATTATCGCGGATTAAGTTCGACCATACCTACCGATTATCAGAACCAAGAGGAGTACTTGGTACGATTAGTCACTATATAAATGACCTAGTTTCGGACTTATTAGACGCACAGCAGCGTTCTCAAACGCTTGAAAAAGACCTCCATCAAAAGGACAAAATGGCCACTTTGGGTAACTTAATTGCCGGAGTTGCCCACGAAATAAACACGCCTATTTCAATAATTAAAACGAGAGTTCAAATCTGGGAACGAGCCTTAAAAAAGAATCCGCCTCAAGCAGACACGCCCTTGTCGAATGAATCGTTGGCCATTGTTCATCATGAAATTGACAGAATATCTAAGCTGGTAAAGCGACTCCTCATTTTTTCAAGACCTGTAAAGAAGCAGTTTACCCAAATTGACTTGGAGAAGTTGCTTCGTGAACATGTTTCTCTGTTAACCGAATCGGCAACACGCGATATATCCTTGCAAATTGATGACGATATTCAGGTAATACAAGGCGACCCATTTGCGCTCGAACAAGTATTCACCAATATAATTCAAAACAGTTTTGAAGCCGCTGGTCAGCACGCTAAGGTGTGTATACACGCATTCAACGACGATAATAAGGTATGTATAGCCATAACGGATAATGGTCCGGGAATTGACGAATCGATAATGAACAACATTTTTGATCCTTTTTTTACTACCAGAGAAGATGGTACAGGTTTAGGGCTTTCTATTTCTTATGAGATAGTGCGAACACACGAAGGATTGATTCGTTTCGAAAATAATGTTGAGGGTGGCGCAACGTGTCAAATCAGCTTCCCTATTTATAAAGCAGGCGGCCATTCATTAACTAATCTAGCAATATCAGACAAATGAGCAGAGAACTAACCATACTTATCGCAGACGACGAAGCATCCATGCGAAGAAACTTGTGTGATGTTTTACATGATGAGGGTTATACAACAATCGAAGCAGAAGATGGCACAGCAGCCTTAGAAATAGCATTACGCGACAAACCAGATTTAATACTCCTTGATATTAAAATGCCCGGCATCAATGGGATGAAGGTTCTCGAACACGTTAAACGGGAACATCCAAGCATACCTATAATAATCTTCACTGCTTTTGGTAACAGCGAACGTCCGATTGAAGCGATGAAATTAGGCGCATATGACTATATCGATAAACCATTTGATCTTGAGGAGTTGCTGCTAGTTATTCATAGAGCTCTTGACTATGCCTGCGTTTTAGATGAATTGAATGAACTGCGTTCTCAGGTATCGGGTCAAACTAGCATGCAGGAAACCCTTGTGGGCAGTAGCAGCAAGATGCAACATATATTCAAGATGATTGGAAAAATTGCTAATTCTGATGCTACTGTACTTTTGCAGGGAGAAAGTGGTACGGGCAAGGAAATGATAGCTGATGCAATTCAACGTTATTCTAAACGCTTCGCAAAACCGTTCATTAAAGTTAATTGTGGTGCTTTACCAGAAACCTTGCTAGAAAGTGAGCTCTTCGGACATGAATCCGGTTCGTTTACTGGGGCAAATAAAAAACGCATCGGCCGGTTTGAATTGGCCGACGAGGGAACCATTTTTCTTGATGAAGTGGATAGCATGTCGCATACCTTGCAGGTGAAACTTCTACGAGTCCTTCAACAGCAGACTTTTGAACGAGTTGGTGGTGAAATTACACTTCAGGTAAATCTAAGGGTTATATGCGCTACAAATCAGAACCTTGAGGAGAAGGTACGATCAGGACAATTTCGTGAAGATTTATACTACCGACTCAACGTAATACACATCAAAGTCCCTCCATTACGAGAACACACCGACGATATACCTACCTTGGTAGATCATTTTTTGGAAAAATATAAGCCGGGTGAGAAAGTAATTGTGTCCCGAAAAGTAATTGATACCCTGCTTGAGTACAAATGGCCTGGCAACGTGAGGGAATTGGAGAATATTATTCAGCGCGCGCTTGTTATGACCGATGGAGATGTAATCACCGTCGAGCATCTACCTATTTTTTTTCAGGATACCAAGTCGGACGAAATATCTTCTGTTGACCTCACCCAACCCAATTCTTTGAAAGAGATTCTTCAGAACGTCGAAAAAAAAGCCATCATGCAGGCTTTGGAAAAATCGGATTGGAATCAGACGAAAGCCGCTGCGTTATTGCAAATCAACCGACGACAGCTATTTACAAAAATTAAGCAGTACCGGTTGAAGCAGTAGTCTGATGAATGCTTGCTAGCGGTGAACATTCGGTGCGGGGGAATGTTGAGACAATTAAAAAGAGCACCTTCCCATTGATTGTCGAAAATCAAGTTACTTGTTATTTTCTCAAATCCGACTGAAATCAACCAGAATTGCAGATTTGGTAAACAAAAATCGGGCTTTTAAACAACCCGACTGATGCCAGCAATATTACAGCTATTGTTCAGCCCTCCTGAAACAAAAAAACGCCAGCGCATGCACTGTTCTTCTGGGGTCGAACAGGCACACACTAACGTAAATCTACAAATCAGTTCAGATTCTTACTTAATCAACATCATTTTGGATGTTTCTACCATGTTGCCCGATTGCAGGCGATACATGTAGGTGCCACTGGCCAGGTTCGAGGCATCGAATAACACCACGTGCGAGCCAGCGCTCATTGTTCCGTTTACCAACACCGCCACCTGACGTCCGAGCAAGTCGTACACCGTCAACGATACATCTGCTGTGTTTGGCACAGAGAATTGAATGTTTGTGGTCGGGTTAAACGGATTCGGATAGTTGCCCTGAAGCTCAAACGCTACCGGCGCCGTGTTCATATCCGAATCGATGCTTGTAGAAAGCGGCAACACGAACGAATCACCGCTGGCTAATACAACAAGTAGTTCAAACGCTTCGCCGTTTTGGTTGTCACCCGGAGCAAGGAATCCCGAGGCCAAAATAAGCGCCGATCCTCCGTTGAGACTGCTAATATCCAAACCATAGCTAGCTACTACTGCAGATCCGTTTCCTGCTGCAGTGATATCGATTTCGTACATATCAGCAGCAACATTCAGATAGTCGCTGAACTCCTGATAGCTCAAATCGTCGACCAATACTGCGCCACCATCGGCAAGTCGCACATCAACCGCAGGAGCATCAGTCGCCCCGTGGAATACACGGAAAT
>JAIUMT010000357.1 GCA_022565415.1 Balneolales bacterium
TCAACTTCCGTTTTGGTAACCGTCCAGACGGTGGAGCAATGCTCACAACTGAAACGGTAACTTCAAACAATAGCGGACAAGTTACAGCAACGTTATTGAGTGGCACTGTTTCCGGTACAGTTCAGGTTATGGCTGAATTTACCCGGGAAAATGGAACTGTGGTGCAATCGCAACCTGTATCTGTCGTAATTCATGCCGGACTTCCTAGCCAGGACCACTTCTCTTTGCTAACTGATACCCGAAATGCTGCTTTTGGAACTGGTCAAACTGTCGTAATGACAGCATTGGTTGGCGATAAGTACGGAAACGTTGTTCCTGATGGCACGGCGATATATTTCACAACCGATGGCGGATTCATCCAGGGTTCGTCTTACACCGTGGCAGGACGTGCCAGCGCACCCCTAACTGTGGCAAACCCGTTTCCATCAGCAAACAATGGTTTGGCTACAATCACCGCATCTACATCTAACGACAACCAGCAAAGCATATCAACATCAGGTCAAATAATATTCTCTCTGAGCCCGATAATTTCTGTGACACCTAACAATTTCAGCATTCCGAACGATTCAGATCAGCAGTTCAACTACACGGTTATGGATGAGAATGGGAATCCGATGGTTGCCGGAACCACCATTACTGTTACTGTTGAAGGCGATGCCATAAATCTAATTGGTGACGTTAGTATCACCCTAAGAGAACCCGGATCTGTTGCGAGTTTCGATGCATTAACAAATTTCAGTTTCACAATTGAAGACAGCGATGATGAAGAAAATGACGCACCGGTTCAAATTACTATCGAGTCTGATGGGCCCAATGGTTACACTAAACTCACCATAACCGGACGAAAAGCAAAAGAAGTGGGCGGTCACGAAAATTAATTTGAATTGTGTCTAACATTTAAATCAAATACTTTAGTATGATAATCGTGTTAGGTTATCGCAAGAATGCTTTGATAAGCTGGGAGATTTGGTCCTGTTCAAAGCCGAAGCAATAATTCGTATCTCTTTGAAGATATACTTTTGCGACAAGGCGTTAAACGGTCAAATAAACGGTTTTGCAGAGCATTCTATTAGGGAAATCGAGTTTTTAAAATTAAATATCTAAGGAATCATTATGGCTTACGTTGTTACTGAACCTTGTATTAACTGCAAGTACACTAACTGCGCTGCGGTTTGTCCTGTTGACGCTTTTCGTGAGGGACCAAACTTTCTAGTTATCGATCCAGATGAGTGTATCGACTGTGATGCATGTGTATCTGAATGTCCGGTTGAGGCAATCTTCCCCGACGATGAAGTACCTGAAAAATGGGAACACTACATCGAGTGGAACGAGCGTCTATCTGAAAAATGGGAAGACAACGTCATCAACGAAACGAAAGACGCACTTCCAGATGCCGACGAATGGGCAGAGAAAGAGAAAACTGAAAATGACATTATTGAAGGGTAACCATCTTTAAAAGATTATTCTTTCTGAGGCCGATCGTTTAAAAACGGTCGGCCTTTTATTTTTTCCGGCAGCATACAATTAATTTATTCGGCCCTTATTCATTTATGCAGGCTTTTGTCGTTATAGCCAGAATTACCGAGACTCTTTTTCTAGTGTCGGTTTTTAGGGCCGACGGTCATAGCTTACATTCAGCAAATTAATTCCATCAGATTTATTGAAATCGTGCTTTACCACTACAAGTCACTCAAATCCCTTTAATTCCATGAAACCATCCATAATGGGCATTCTGAACTGCACTCCCGATTCCTTTTCGGATGGTGGACAGTTCTTGAGTCTTGAGGCAGCAATGCAACAGGTTGATCAGATGATTGCTGATGGAGCCGATATTATTGATGTCGGTGGTGAATCAACGCGTCCGGGCTCTGATCCGGTTTCCGAAGAAGAGGAAATCCGGCGAGTTATTCCCGTGCTATCCGCTGCCATCCCGAAGTATCCTGATGTACGTTTTTCAATCGACACCACCAAGTACAATGTGGCAAAGGCAGCGCTTGAATGTGGTGCGCATTTCATCAACGACGTAAGCGGATTACGAAAAGAACCCCGATTTCTCGATTTGTGCGTGCAATACAATGCCGGACTCATCATCATGCATTCCATCGGAAATCCGAAGACGATGCAAAATGAACCCACCTATAGCGATGTGGTTCAAGAAGTGCTCGATTACCTCATTCAAAAAGCCACCGAAGCGAAAAGTCATGGGGTAAAAGAAGTTATTATTGATCCGGGTATTGGCTTTGGCAAAACACTGGAACATAATATCGAGCTTTTAAAACACACATCCAGATTCGTAGAAAGCGGATTTCCCGTTCTGATTGGGGCCTCACGAAAATCCATGATTGGCGCTTTGCTAAATGGCAGAGAAACAGACGGTCGGCTTGCAGGAAGCCTTGCTGTTCACTTCTACGCACTCATGAAAGGAGCTCATATCGTGCGGGTTCATGATGTCAAGGAAACCAGCGACACGCTGACCATCCTAAAAGCACTCATTTAATCCATCTGCGCTTTTTTCGCGTATTGCAAACTATTCTGAAGATTTTAATTTATATTCGATTACCGCTAAAATCACCGATTTTCTAACCAACCATCCATTTTGATCCCATTCGGCTTCCTCGATTTCGGAATTAAAGACTTTATTGAAACCGCTATTATAGCGGCGGCGATTTTCTATATCTATCGGTGGATACGAGGTTCATTTGCGGTTCCTGCCTTCTTTGGTGTGGTCATCATTTTTGCCATAAACGCGCTTGTTAGCGTTCTCGGACTCACCACAATCAACTTCATTCTAAGAAGATTTACTGATGTCGGGATTCTGGCGATGATTATCATTTTCCAGCCTGAAATCAGGAAACTTCTCTACAATATAGGTCAAAACACGAGTTTCGATAAGTTTTTCGCCCGTAAAGAATCAGGTTCTGTGGTTGATGAGGTTCTGGATGCTGTCAAAACCATGTCGAGAAGCAAGACCGGAGCGTTGATTGTGTTCGCGAAGTCAGCCACCCTACACGACCTCGTTGATGCCGGAATCAAAATTGATGCGAAAGTTAGCAGCAAACTGCTAATTACCATCTTCCAGAAAGAAACTCCTTTGCATGATGGTGCCGTTGTAATCCGAAATGACCGACTGGTCGCGGCCAGTTGCTATCTGCCCATTAGTCAGAACCCGAA
>JAIUMT010000358.1 GCA_022565415.1 Balneolales bacterium
AAACTCTACAAAGAATGGACGTTTTTTACTGCAATAATGAACAATGCCCAGCGGGAAATGGCCCGGGCGAACCTGGTCATTTCTGAAATATATGCCCAGAGATCTGAGTCTGATTTTCACTCGACGATTAAAGACGAGTTTGAACGTGCACGTGATGCAATTTTGATTGTTACAGGTCAGGATGAGCTTCTCGCTGTAAATCCGGTGATTCAGAAATCGATTCGCTTGAGAAATCCGTATACAGACGTGCTGAATTTACTTCAGTTTGAAATGATGCAACGATGGAGTAAGGCCGATGCAGAAGAAAAGAAACAACTTCGTAACCTGTTGTTTTCTAGCATCAACGGAATTGCGGCAGCTATGCAGAGTACAGGTTAATCATGGACTGTAACCAACAAATTGAAACTGCGTAAATTTAGGTAGTTTTAATCTTTGGAAATTGTCTATGAAAAACACTCTATTCTGCTTGGTTCTCTTCTGTTGCCTCTTGGCTCCAGAAACAGCAATATTTGCGCAAACGGCCGGTTCGGAATCGCCGGACCGTGATGCGTATGCTATTCATGAGTTTAGTGCACGGGGTATTTCTAATATTACTCTAAGGCCTGGTCAGGGCAATATTTCGGTGCATGGAACCAATTCGGATACGGTGCGCATTGAGGTTTATGTTATGCGTCGGGGTATTCGAGTTCTTCAGGGCGACCGAATTGATGACGACTACAGATTGATATTCCGTCAGCGAGGGCGTGAAATTCAGGGTGAAATTTCGCATGTTCGCGGAACGGTAAGCTCTTCGAATGCACCCTCATTTAATTTTGTGGTATTTGCTCCGTATCAGTCAAATATGTCATTGGCCACAGCCTCGGGCAATATCGAGGTTGTCGGAATTAAAGGTAATGTAGAAGTAAGGGTAGGACAGGGCAACATCAAGACGGAGGGGGGCAGTGGCAGCATGAGGCTCTATTCAGCTGCCGGTAATACAAGCGTCGATACCCACCAGGGAGTTCTCTTTACCAATACAGTTGCCGGTAATGTTCAACTTGATCGAATTCAAGGCGAAACGAGAATAAGAGTCGTTAGTGGAAACACCAAACTCCACGAAATGCAAGGTGATGTGCTAGCCCATATTATCAATGGGAATATTGATTTTAATATGCTCCAAATCGATAATCTTGTTGATCTGGAGACAGTTAATGGAAATATTTCGGCATTACTAGAAATGCGACAGGGAATAAACCTAAACATTGAAGGGCAACGAGTTAACTTAAGTCAAATTCGAAATTTCGATGGTGATATTCGTCAGAATCGGGTAACAGGTGACCTCGAAGGCGGCGGACCTGCAATCAGAATGAAGACCACTGTAGGTCGTATCGACCTAGACATTCAGCAATAAACCATGACGTGTCGTATTAATCGGGAAACCATGTGAGATATTTCCTTCTACTTATCTCGTTCTTTCTAGTCGGCGGACTCAGCGCTACCGCTATTGAGTTTCCTTATTCCTCAGCGCATTATATTAGCGCGGAAGATCTTGATAATTCGCATAAAAGCATCTACTTGCCCGATACCTGGAAGTTTATCTCAAACGACAACGATTTGTATTCAGATCCGTGGTACGATGATTTCATGTGGGATGATGTGAGTACGTTGTTGAGTCCTGCAGACTTGCCTTTTGTAGAGTGGAATGGAATTGGTTGGTTCCGCTTAACTCTGGATGTCGACCCGTCGTTAGTAGGCAAAACCCTCGCTCTGGATATCATCTATCAAAGTGGAGCCTCTGAAATTTACCATAATGGTGAGCTCCTATATTCGTTTGGTAATGTTTCTGCCACGCCCGAGAATGAAGAATTTTCCCGACAAAAAAAGCCCGTTTCAATAGTATTTTCAGAACCTGGAATTCATCTAATCGCTGTTCGCTATTCTAATCATCGTGCCGACCACTTCCTGCAGTCGGGCTTCAACGCCGGATTTCGATACCTACTTGTCGATATGAATCATCAAGTTTCAAACCTGCTAGATTCTACTCGTCAATACACGATTCAGCAGTTTATGTTTACCGGAATTCTAATGGTTTTCACGCTGATTCACTTTTTCCTGTTTTTGTTTTATCCCAAGCATTATCCCAACCTGTATTTCGCATTATTTGCAGCACTCTTCGGTGTGCTATTTTATTTAGACTATCAGATTTTCTTCATGACGTCGCTTGAGGGAGTGGTGTCGGTGCTCGAAATACGTCCGGTTATCATTGTTCTGTCAATGATTTTGTTCCTGCTGTTCACCTACAGTCTGTTTTACCGACAAATTCCGCCACAGTTTTGGGTTATTTTACTTGGACTGCTCACATTCGGGTACCTCTCAGCTATCCGGCAAACACATTTTATGGAGGGTACCACGCTATGGTTATCCGTGATATTCATGATCGAAATTGTTCGGGTACTCTTTGTCGCCGTTTACCAGAAAAAAGATGGTGCTTGGATATTCAGCGTAGGAATGCTTCTTTTCGTAGTGTCTCAATTGTATGCGTTTATACTAAATGAGCGGTTGATACAGCCGCTTCTTGGATTGGAATCAGATATGGCTGGAATTGCAGGAATAGTGATGCTCATGCTAACCATGTCTATTTCGATGTCGAGAAGTTTCGCCGAAACCAGCAAACGCCTGGAACTCAAACTGAGTGAAGTACAGCAGCTATCTGATAAAACACTTCAGCAAGAGCGCGACCAGAAAGCCCGTGAAATCGAACGCCGCATTCTGGAAGCAGATAATCAGCGAAAAACTCAGGAGCTCGAAGAAGCCCGACAACTTCAGCTTTCCATGTTACCAAAATCGATTCCTGACCTCAAAGACATCCAAATAGCCGTTATGATGAAAACCGCAACTGAAGTCGGTGGTGATTATTACGATTTTGCCCTGTCAGAGTCGAACGAACTGACTATCGCAATTGGCGACGCTACGGGTCATGGCGTTAAAGCCGGAATTGTAGTCGCAACGGCAAAAAGCTATTTCAACTCATTCGCAACATCTACTACAAGCACCATTGATTTGTTGAAACTGATGTCGAAAGGAATTCGGAATATGGACTTACACATGCTCTACATGACTGCAACCATCATAAAGATAACAGACAATCAGATTCGGTTAGTTGGAGCGGGGATGC
>JAIUMT010000359.1 GCA_022565415.1 Balneolales bacterium
GTACCCACATGAATTCCAGCGACTTCTCGTTGGGAAACTACTCGTATGCACCCGTTGAGGGCGACACAGAATTAGAGCATTTTTCGGTTGAGGAAGACATGGACGACCTCATTCCGATGATTAAAGATGCCATGGCAGTGTCGAAAGACGGATTTAAGATCATTTCCTCGCCGTGGACTGCTCCGCCTTGGATGAAAGACAACAACGATTGGCGTGGTGGCAAACTGTTGCCCGAGTACTACGACACCTGGGCGCTTTTTTTCAGAAAATACATTGATGCGTACCGAGATCAGGGCATCGAAATCTGGGCTTTTACGGTCGAGAACGAACCTTTGGGCAACGACAGCAACTGGGAAAGCATGCACTTCAACCCTCAGGAAATGAATGAGTTTGTGAAAAACCATTTAGGTCCGGAGTTGCGAGATAACGGATACGATGTCAAGATTTTGGGTTACGACCAAAACCGGGATACCGAGTTAATTGAGTGGGTCGATGCTATGTACGACGATCCGGAAGCGGCTCAATACTATGATGGCACCGCGGTTCATTGGTACGGAAGCACCTTCGATTACTTTCCCGACGAGCTTCAGTATGCGCATGCTAAAGCCCCCGACAAGCACCTCATTCAAACTGAGGGGACGATCGATGCACAAGTTCCGCGTTGGCGAGACGATGCTTGGTATTGGTCGAAAGAAGCGACGGATTGGGGATGGGACTGGGCTCCGGAAGAGCGCAAGCATTTGCATCCGAAGTATGTTCCAGTGTTTCGATATGCCCGCGACATGATTGGTACGATGAATAACTGGGTAGATGGGTGGATCGATTGGAATATGGTATTGGATCTTCAGGGAGGTCCGAATTGGGCCGAAAACTGGTGCGTTGCTCCGGTAATTGTAGATCCCGATGCCGACGAAGTATACTTCACACCACTTTACTACACAATGGCACACTTCAGCCGGTTTATTCGTCCGGGCGCTGTTCGAATTGGGTTTGAAAATCCGGATGAGGAATTGATGGTAACTGCGGCTCAAAATCCGGATGGGTCGATCGCAGTCGTGTTGTTTAATCCGGGTGAAGCGGCCAGAGGAATTGAACTCGAGATACAAGGTGAAACCATGGAATTTGCCATAAGTGGGAAGGCAATTCAGACCATCATGATTTCAGAAAACTCATAATTTATAACTGAATACGTAATGTCAACCACAGCAACTGCCCCTAAAGACAAGGTTCCATTCGGACAAAAAGCCGCATTTGGTGCCGGTCACCTGGTTAACAACTTGTTGCCGGGCTCTTTAGGTGTTTTTTCCTTCTTTCTGCTAACGGCCTTCGGGATGGATCCGTTTTTGGCAGGATTATTAGGCGGATTGCCTCGATTTTTCGATGCAATTACAGATCCAATTATGGGCTTTATCTCTGATAATACACAATCCAGATTCGGTCGCAGAAAGCCTTACATCTTTATTGGCGCAATTCTGAGCGGGGTATTTTTCATGATTCTGTGGCAGTTAGATCCAGAAAGCTCTCAATCATACAATTTTTGGTTTTTCCTGCTCTTCTCGTTGGTATACCTGATTGGTAACACCATTTTCTCGACGCCACTCATCGGACTTGGCTACGAAATGACCTCCGATTACAACGAACGAACGCGATTGATGGGATTCTCGCAGACTATAGGTCAAATCGCTTGGATGATTGTCCCTTGGTTTTGGGTAATTATCGCCAATCCGGATTTATTCGATACTCAGGCGCAAGGCGTTCACCAAATGGCCATTTATGTAGGGATAGCCTGTATTCTGTTAGGTGTGATGCCGGCTCTTTTTTGTAAAGAAATCGACCAAACACACCTCACAAACAGAGCAAATCTGAATTTTAAATCCATTTTTATAAATCTGAAGGCCTTGTTCAAAGGAATTGCTCAGGTCGCTAAAAATGCTTCATTCGTTCGACTTTGTGGAGCAACATTTTTGGTATTCAACGGATTTCAGATGGTGGCTTCGTTTAGCTACTTCATCATCGTTTTCTACATGTTCACGGGCGATTATGGTGCAGCCGGAACCTGGCCAGCGTGGTTCTCAACAGTGAGTGCATTTGCCACAGCATTTGTAGTAATTCCGGTTATTACGTGGATGGCAAACAAATGGGGCAAGCGAAACGCATTCATTATATCGACCATTTTATCCATAATCGGTTACATCCTGAAATGGTGGGGGTTTAGTCCGGAAAACCCTTGGATGATATTCATGCCCATCCCGCTGATGGTCTTTGGAATTGGCGGACTTTTCACCCTCATGATGAGTATGACGGCCGATGTTTGCGATCTCGACGAGCTTTACAACGGAATGCCCCGAAAAGAAGGCACATTCGGAGCGATTTACTGGTGGATGGTGAAGCTGGGTCAGGGTATTGCCCTCGTTCTGGGCGGACTTGTACTGAAGTTGGTCGGATTTGATCAGAATGTTGCCATACAAACTGCCGACACCATGACCAACCTCCGCATAGCAGACATTGTTATTCCGGCAATAACGGCGGCCCTGGCCATTTGGGTGATGTGGGGCTACGACTTAACCGAAACAAAAGCCCGTGAGATAAAAATAGAATTAGTAGAACGACGAGGCGAATTGTAAATGGCGAAAAACTCAACAGACTTAAACACATTAATTTGATCACACGATGTCATTTAGAAAAGAAAAGTACCTGAGCTTCAAAGAAGCTGGGTATTTAAAAACAGAAAATTATTTAGAAGATATGCCGACAGGCGACCTCCGCAATTTATTCCTGGAGGTTCTCTATAACGGTGTGCATGGATTATGCTTCAGCTTATACGAAGAAGGTCAGCAGCCGGGCATCATTGTTTCAGAAGAACAAATTCGTCGACGTTTACAAATTCTGAAACCGTACACCAGTTGGATTCGCTCGTTTTCGTGCACCGAGGGGAACGAACTGATACCAAAGTTGGCCAAAGAATACGGACTTAAAACACTAGTTGGCGCGTGGTTAAGCGATGATAAAGAAAAAAACGAAGAAGAACTCGCCGGGCTGATTAAGCTCGCGAAGGAAGGATATGTTGACATTGCTGCTGTGGGCAACGAAGTATTGTATCGAAAAGATCTGAACGAGCACGAACTACTGGATTACATTTCGGCTGTAAAAA
>JAIUMT010000360.1 GCA_022565415.1 Balneolales bacterium
GCCCAATTCCCTTGCTATCCCGGTTATGATGAAAAGTTTGATTCAATCCGAACACATTATCTTTATGCTTTTCACTGTCAAACCCGATTCCATTATCTGAAAACGATAGCTTTTTCTTTCCATCTTCTATCATGGTTTTTATCGAAATAGCGGGGTCTCGCTCCGGATGGGCATATTTAATTGAATTGGAGATCAGATTAAGGAAAATACTTTCAAGATAATTCGGGTTGAACTTTATGGAATCGAAAGCACTCAAGTCGATATCAAACGTTGTATGTGAATCTTTTATGAGCAGTTCTATTGTGCGTCTGGTAGAATCAATGACCTCCATAATATCCACCTCAACCAGGTCAACAAACTGAGGATCTTGACTTTTAATGCCATCCACATGATTGTCTAAAGTCTCTTTCAGGTTTTCTGCAGACTTTTTTAGCAGGTCGATTAACTGACGGGTTTCATCGTCTGTAATTTGCGAATCATCCATCAGACTGAAAATGGAAATGAGATTGCCTACGGGTGCCCTGAGGTCGTGAGATGTT
Source organism: Balneolales bacterium (assembly GCA_022565415.1). Lineage (GTDB taxonomy): Bacteria > Bacteroidota > Rhodothermia > Balneolales > HLUCCA01 > HLUCCA01. Next base: position 540 of record JAIUMT010000360.1, read on the forward strand.
GTGTAATTGAGCTGTGTTAATCGATGATTGTTTTTGCTAAGTTCGGCAAGTAACTGATTTCGTTCTGCTTCGTGCTGTTTTTTGTGCGTAATGTTTTTGGCAATCGCGTAAATCAACTCGTCGCTGTTCACCGGGATTGATGTCCAGGCAAACCAAACGATATTGCCTTCTTTGGTGATGTACCGGTTTTCGAAGTTGGTGAGTGGCTTTCCGAATAGGATTGGCTCACGGAATCTACGGGTGATTTCTCTATCATCGGGGTGTTGAAAATGGCTGATTGGCTTAGAAAGAAGTTCTTCTTCCGTATATCCCAAAACTTTACACACGGCTGGATTAACCCTTCTGAAATATCCATCAAACCCGGCTATACAGAGCAGGTCGTGAGATAAGTCGAAAAAAGGAGCCAAGGAATATTCCTTCTGTACGTCCAGTTTGCTACCGTTATCCGAAGTCATTTATGTGAATTGTTTAGTCTTTGAGCACCCCATTTATGTTAAGATAATCTAATAATTGATCGTGATATTACCTAACTTGAATTGGTTTTTACCGGATATTTGCAACAAAATGGCAACCTCTGCCTGGAGTTAACTAAATGTTTGATTTGAACTTAACAGGTTAGGGATTGAGTCGGATTTTAAGATCGTCTAGGTGTAGTTAATCATGAAGTTTTTACCCTAAGGTTTCCCTATACTGATGGATGTGATGTTGATTAATACGTTATTAATAATTGTTTAATTGATTCGTTCAATTTTGACTAACGTTTTATTGATACTCAACCATTAGATAGACCTCAAACAACAACTATAAAAATCAAGACAGATTACAATGGATATTTTAAAAATCATTTTTGCAATTATACTTCCACCACTTGGGGTGTTTCTGCACGTCGGATTCACGGGTGCTTTTTTCCTGAATATATTACTGACCATTCTCGGGTATCTTCCCGGAATTATTCATGCGGTGTGGGTTATTGCTAAAAAGTAACGGTGGAGAGTCCAAGGATGCGTGGTTCTTCTTGTGTACGAATTCAATAACGTGAACATCCAATTTGCGCAAATACGTGGGTTTTTATTCGTAAGAGCAATCATTCATGTGTGAGGGTTCATTTACGAGCGCATTCAGTTCAAAACCTGTTTGTTAAGTAGGTCAAAGGTTTTAACTTCATTTCGGGTTTGAGGTGCTGAAAAGGTGCTTGAGTTTGCCCGCAAATTAGCTAGAATCGCATTTTAATATTTAACCGACGTGGCATTTTATCTTCGAAAAGCATTCAAAACCGGACCAATACGGTTTAATTTGTCAAAAGGTGGAGTCGGGTTATCGGCTGGAATTACCGGTGCTCGGATCGGACTCAACCGTCGGGGAGCTTATGTTCACGGAGGTCGGCATGGGATGTACTACAGGAAGCACCTCAAGGTAGCAGGTGGTTCATCGGCTGTGAGGCATGATGGGAACGCAGCTGAAGGTTCTGTCAGGACTCGGGATGAGATGCCAGGTGTAGCTACTCCGGACAGCTTTAACGGCTCAGCCCAAGATATTTTCATCGATACCGGGGTAACGTATCCCTCAGCCATAAGCGACTTGCCCGACAGGCCGCTTCCATCTTCGCCAAAGCCCGGAACCTATCGCAGTCGGCGAATGCTCATACTTTCCTTCCTGTTCATTGCCTTTTCTATAATTTATATGCCGAACGCGCTGTTCGTCGGAGTTTTCTTGCCGTTTGCAGTGCTGTTATACGATCGGAGGCAACATCAGAAGCATCAGAACACAGCCTTGCGGTTCATGAGTTTTTTCCGGGACTGGATTGAAAGAGAGGCGGAAATGCCCGAATCGGTAGACACCGAAACGCTGAAACGAGAACTTCAGAAGTTTAAATCGGAAGTGCCTGAAAATTATCATCCTCAGTACTTACAGCGCTGGTATATCATGTTGCTGGAGGGGGTTATTGAAATGGCCTGGCACGAAATCGACTGGAGAGAGGTGATTTCTGAGCTTGAATCTGAGTTCGAACTTTCGGCAGATGTGCTGCGCGAAATTAAGATTTCGTTGTTTCGAACCGAGCTGGAGACGGCTTTGGAAGACCATTTGTTGTCGGAGGAGGAAGAGGCACTATTAGTGCGAATTGCCGGGATTTTTGGTCTAGTGGAGGGAGATTTGAGATCTGATAGTGGAGTTCGGTCGGGCACAATGGTTGAATCAAAACCTGTTGGTGGGGATATTGACCTAGATTCTGATGGTGGTATCGGGTCGGGTGATGTGAATGAAAGCGTTGGGTCTGTGGATGACCTGATTGGTGAGGGGGGTGCTGGCGTTATCGGGGGGGCTATAGAGAAGAATCCAGAGTTATTTGCTGGAATCAGGCCAGCTGATGATCTAGCAGCAGACTGGGAGTTAATCAGAATGGCCAGTGTTGTGCGCCGGGGTATAGAAAAGCCACTGGAAGAGATCGAGTCGCCGATTCCGTTGGTTCGTGGTGAGGTGGCTTACGGATTGTTCCAGCCGGTTCGGTTGCTCAATGAGCGGGTTTTGAATCGGTTTCAGCGAGACGGGGTGACCTATAGGGAGTTGGGATATCAGTCGGAGATTGATGCGGCCCGATTGATCTTAAC
>JAIUMT010000361.1 GCA_022565415.1 Balneolales bacterium
GGCGCAGGGTTGTATTTCTGGGTGATAAACTCGCAGCAATTCTTTTTGAGGATGAAGATCCTGTCGGACAACTGGTTCTCGTTGGCGAAAGTCCGTTTTTGGTTATTGGCGTGATGGAGCCCAAATCACAGAACTCTTCATATTCGTCACGCGACGAAAACAGAGCTTTTATTCCCGCGACAACGTTTTCAGCTATGCTCGGCACCGATCGCCTGAATAACATCCTGTACAGCGTCGAATCACCCGTATTAGCAAATCAGGTGCGTGAACAAATCCAGGAGGCTTTGGCGCGAAAATACCGATTCAATCCTGCAGATACGGATGCCGTTTCAATTTGGGATACCAACGAGATGTGGGAATTTATGTACTACTTCTTCCTGTCGTTTAACATTTTTCTCGGAATTATCGGGTTCTTCACATTAGCCGTCGGTGGTATCGGAGTGGCAAACATCATGTTCGTTGTGGTTCAGGAGCGAACCAGAGAAATCGGAATCAGAAGAGCGACGGGTGCGAAACGGTCAACCATCATGACACAGTTCTTCGCCGAAAGCTTTTTGCTTGTGGGGATGGGCGCAACATTAGGCTACTCAGTGGGATGGATAATCATTCAGCTACTTCAAAATAATCCGATTCAGGAATACGTCGGCTCTCCTGTCTTTTCTCCTGAAGTCGGATTGGTCGCTTTCGTTGTATTATCCCTCATCGGACTCACCTCCGGATTTTTACCAGCCGTGCGGGCATCACGACTCGACATCGTAGATTGTTTAAGGAACTAACATTATGTGGCGCATATTAATTAGCGAATTCATTCAGGATTTGCGCAACCAAAAACTTCGAACATTTTTAACGGTAATAGCTATTGCCTGGGGCACATTTGCGGTAATTCTATTGCTGGCATTTGGTCAGGGTGTTGGAAACAAAATGCTTGAAGGTATGCTCGGGGCCGGAAATCAGGTGATGATGATTTATGGTGGTCAGACTTCCATCAATCACGACGGACTGGGAATCGGCAGAAGAATTCGATTCACCGAAGACGACATCCGACTGATCGAACAAACCGTTCCTCATATTGAGTACATAAGTCCGCAATATGGTCGTTATGGCATGAATCTGAGAACCGAATCTGCAACAACCAACACATACGGAGAAGGCGTAAATCCCGGTTTTGAAATCATGCGAACCATGTATCCTGCTGCCGGTGGTCGTTTTATAAACGAGATGGATGTTGCCGAACAACGCCGCGTGGTATTTCTGGGTAACGAAATCGCCGAACGACTTTTCCCTCGCGAAGACGCTGTTGGAAAGCAAGTGATGCTTGATGGAGTTCCGTTCGTTGTAGTTGGTGTGATGCAGAAAAAAATGCAGACATCAATGAATAATGGTCCGGATGCGAACAGAGCTATTATGCCGTACACCACATTTCGAAATATGTACTCGCACCGATTCCTTGGCTCGATACTTGTCCGCCCCACCGACCCTCAGCAACAAGAATTGGTGAAATCCGAAATCACACGCGTACTTTCGCGCAAATATCAATTCGACCCGGCAGACCCGGAAGCCATTGGTATTTGGGATTTTATCGAAGAGGAGAAAATTAGTAGAATGGTTGGTACTGGTGTCACCATCTTCCTTTTCGCTGTCGGATTCTTCACGTTACTCATTGCTGGAGTAGGCGTTGCCAATATCATGTACGTGATTGTCAAAGAACGCACCCGTGAAATAGGCATCAAAAAAGCATTGGGCGCGAAAAAAATCCACATTACGACCCAGTTCAGCTTCGAGAGCCTGTTAATTTCGTTTATCGGAGGCGGGCTGGGAATAATTGGTGCGGTAGGACTAATCGAATTAGTGCTGTCGCTAAACCTGCAAGACGGAGCCGGTGAGTTTTTAGGTCAGCCTGTGCTGTCTGAATCAGTCGTACTCATAACCGTTGGAGTACTAACCGTAATCGGATTTATAGCCGGAGTTTTCCCCGCTCGAAAAGCATCTGAACTTGAGCCAGTGGAATCTTTGCGATACGAATAAGCCCACAGCAGAAAATATTGCGTATTTTGGTCACTTAATCACAGAACAAAATTTAAAATTAGGCAATGTAGTGTGCCGCCAATTTAATTTAACCAACGTGAGTGAGAGTGAATTTTTACACGCTTGAAAAGTCTGGTGAAGCGACCTATCGTGACAAGGGATCAAAGTTTATCAGTTTCGTTGTTTCTGTTACAAATGAAGAAGAAATTCAGCTGGAATTGAAACGAATTCGCTCGAAATTTCCAGATGCAACACATCATTGCTACGCATGGCGTATTAATCCGGAGAATTTGCAAGAATTCGCACAAGATGATGGTGAACCGAGTGGAACAGCTGGTAATCCGATATTAAATCGCCTGCGATCCTTTCAGCTGATCAACTCATTAGGCATTGTGGTTCGATATTATGGGGGCACGAACTTAGGAAAAGGCGGACTCATAAAAGCATACTCCGAAAGCACAGAGCTTGCCCTTGAAGGTGTTACATTACACGAACTACAGGGTTATATCATGTACTCCATCACATATCCGTATTCAGAATCGAAACATGTCGACCAAATTCTAACTACATTTGGGGTAATAACTACTGATTCTAAATACACAGATGAAGTAAAGCTCGAGGTTGCTTGCAAAGAAGTTAACTCAGAAGATTTTGAGAAAAATATATCAGGATTAGCATGGCTTGGAATAGCGCTTGAGCGCGGCGAACGCAAATTCATGTCAGGAACATCATAAGTATTATTAATGAGTACAGCCGAATTAAACGAAAAGAATTACGCCAGAATTTATCGGATTAACTGGTTGATTTGCGGTCCGTTATTGATACTATTTGGCTGGCCGTTTTATATGATTGTAGAACCGATGATGTCGCCACTATTGGCTTATATTGGTGCACTTTTCTTTTCCATTCCATTCACACTTACCATACTTCACGGACACATATCAGTTGCCTTGGGAGTGCTTCATAGAGACAATTATTATTCCTGGCAGCGGAAGAAAAAAAGCTTACTCCGATTACTTTTGCATCCGGCGCTATTTTCGACCCGACTAAGACTAAGTTTACTTGCAGTTGCGCTGATTTTTCTGCTGGTTGCGTCGATAATTGGATAAGCAACGCAAA